>JAIYAI010000690.1 GCA_027489135.1 Acetobacteraceae bacterium | reverse complement strand
CCTCTTCGGCTTCATCGTCGTCGCGGTAGTGCTGCGCATCGTCTCGGGGCACTTTCCCTGGCGGTCGCGCGCGCCGGTGCTGCAGACCGTGCGCAGCCTGCTGCTGGCCTGCTGCAACCTGATGTTCTCGACCGCCCTGGCCTATCTGCCGTTGACGGATGCCACGGCCATCGGGTTCGCCTCGCCGCTGCTCACCGTCGCGCTCGCCGCGGTTTGGCTCAGGGAACGCGTCAGCCCACGACGCTGGGTCGGCGTGGGCCTGGGGATGGTCGGCGTGCTGATCGCGCTGCGCCCGCCCTTCCTGACGGGCGAGAGTATGCATTGGGCGGCGCTCCTCCCGCTCGGCACCGCCGCCTGCTTCGCGGTGTACCAGATCCTCACGCGCAAGCTGGCGACCATCGATTCCAGCCGTACCACCATCCTGCACACCGGCTTCGCAGCCTCGATCGCCACCTCGCTCGCGCAGCCCTTCGTGTGGATCCCGCCGACCCTGCCGGACTGGGCGTTGCTGATCGCGCTCGGCGTGCTCGGCGGCGCCGGCCACGGCCTGCTGGTGCTGGCCTATGCGCGGGCGCCGGTCAGCCTGCTCGCGCCGCTCTCGTACACCCAGCTTGTCTGGTCGACCCTCGCGGGCATCGTTGTCTTCGCCGACTGGCCGGATGGCTGGACCCTGGCCGGCGCCGCCATCATCGCCGCCGGCGGCGTGATGGTGGCAGTACCGGACCGCAGGCGCGGCTGAATTCCGGCCGCATTGCCGCCGCCCGTCCGGCATGGCACCGTCCCCCCGATGCTCTCGATCCCTGCCAGCCGGCCCAATGCCTATACCGGAAGTCCGCTCGACCGCGCCGCCAAGCTGCGCGAGGACGGGGACTTCATCGCCAACGCGCTGCAGGGGACGGAGACGCTCTTCGCCCCGGTCTGGCGCGCCCGCAGCCTGATGAAGGGCGTGCAGGAGGGCCGGCCCGAGGCCGTGCTGCTCACCGGCGCCGCCGCCGAGGCCGTGCGGATGGCGGGCGGGCCCTGGAGCTTCCTCGGCCTCTGGGAAGGCAGGCCCGTCTTCGCCGTGGATTGCAGCCAGGCCGACGACCCGCTGCCGCTGCTGCCCGCCGAGATGGGCGGCTTCACCGATCTGCGCGCCGTCGCGGGCCTGCTGCCGCCCGGGGAGGCCAGCGTGCTGGCGCATGCCCGCGGCCTGATGCACTGGCGCACCAAGCACCGCTTCTGCGGGATCTGTGGATCGCAATGCGAGCCGCGCTCGGCCGGCCATGTCATGGTCTGCACGGGCTGCAACGCGCAGCATTTCCCGCGCACCGACCCCGCCGTGATCATGCTGGTGGTGCGTGAGGGCCGCGCCCTGCTCGGCCATTCCACGCGCTTCCCCAGCACCACCATGTACTCGACGCTGGCCGGCTTCGTGGAGCCGGGTGAGAGCCTGGAGGAGGCGGTGGCGCGCGAGGTGGAGGAGGAGGTCGGCGTGAAGGTCGGCGCGGTACGCTACCATTCCTCGCAGCCCTGGCCCTTCCCCTCCTCGATCATGCTCGGCTTCCATGCCGAGGGACTGACCGACGCGATCACCATCGATCCGGAGGAACTGCGCGACGCCCGCTGGTTCACGCCGACGGAACTGCGCAACGCCAAGGACCACGGCTTCGCCTTGCCGCGCGCCGATTCCATCGCGCGCCGGCTGATCGAGGACTGGCTGGCCGGCATATGACGCGCGTCCTTTTTGCCGCGACGCTCGCCGCGACCCTGCTGGCCGGCTGCAACCGCCCGCCGCCCATCCCGGACGACCAGAATACGCCGCAGCACCAGGCCTGCCGGACGGAGGCGCGCCTGTCTCCGCAGGTCCGCGCGCTCGACCGCCAGGTGAACCCGACCATGGCGCAGGTCGGCGGCCGGGTGGAACTCGAGAAGTTCATGGCCGAGCGCCGCGCCTATCACGACTGCCTCCGGCGCGCCGGCCTCGCGCTGCCGGGCGGGGTGGAGCCGGTGGTGCCGCGGGACTTCGGGACCGATCCGATCCTGCGGCGCTGGTAGCACGGCGCCCTGCCGGCAGCGGGACTTCGCCGAAGCGGTCGCCTCAGGCGGCGGACCGCGCGCGCAGCGCCGCGAGTTCGCCGAGGCGGCGCAGCACGGCATCCTGGTCGTAGGGCTTCGCCATCACCTCGAAGCCGTGATCCTCGCCGCCCGCCACCGTGCCGGCATAGCCGGTCGCCAGCAGCACGGGCAGTCCGGGGCGCAGGCGCTGCGCCGCCCGGGCGAGGTCGATGCCGTTCAGACCGCCCGGCATGACGATGTCGCTGAACAGCACGTCCACCGCCTCTCCGCGCTCGATGATGGCCAGCGCGGCCTGGCCGTCCGCGGCGGTGATGACGCGCATGCCGGCATTGCGCAGCGTCTCCGCGGTCACCTCGCGTACCCGCTCGTCGTCCTCGGCGACGAGGATCTTCACGCCGGCCATCGGCAGGACCATCGCGCCCGCCGCCCCGGGCTGACGCGCCACCTCGTCGTGCACCACGGCGGCGTCACCCTCCGCGGGCAGGTAGAGGGTGACGGTGGTCCCGGCGCCAAGCGCGCTCTCGATGGCCACATGGCCGCCCAACTGGCGCATGACGCCGAAGACCTGGGAGAGGCCGAGGCCGGTGCCGCGACCGAAATCCTTGGTGGTGAAGAAGGGTTCGAAGGCGCGGTCGCGCACCTCGGGTGGCATGCCGACGCCGCTGTCGGTGAGCGACACCGCGACATAGGGGCCGGGCTTCGCCTCCGGATTACCCTCCAGCGCGTCGGCACCGAGCGTGACCAGGCGGGTCGCCAGCGTGCAGTGGCCGGCCCGGTCGGCGATGGCGTCCCGCGCATTGATCGCGAGATTGAGCAGCGCGGCCTCGAGCTGCGCAGGGTCGGCGCTGCAGGCCGGGAGCGCCTGCTCGAGATCGACGGTGAGGGCGATCGCCTCGCCGAGCGCCCCCCTGATCAGCGGCGTGAAGCCCTGGACCAGTTCGTTGGCGTCGAGCACGGTCGTCCGCAGCTTCTGCCGCCGCGCAAAGGCGAGCAGGCTGGCGTTCAGCCGCGCACCGCGGTTCACCGCGTCCCGCGCCACGCCGAGCAGGCGGCGCGACCGGTCATCGGCCGCGGCGCCGAGATGGCGTTCGAGCAGCTGCACCGTGCCGAGGATCGCGGTGAGCAGGTTGTTGAAGTCGTGCGCGATGCCGCCGGTGAGGCGTCCCAGCGCCTCCAGCCGCTGCGCCTGCATCAGCCCGGCCTCGGCATCCTCACGGCGGGCGATCTCGGCGCGCAGTTCCTCGGCGGTCGCGGCCAGGCGCGCCAGCATTGTCTGCTCGGACCGCCAGCGGCGGATCGCGAGCAGGGTTACGGCACTCAGCGCAAGCGCCGCGCACAGGGCAAAGGCCGCCGTCGTCGCGGTGTTCATGAGCCAGTCCGCCCGTACCGCATCCAGTGAGAGCGCGACCGCGATGACAAGCGGGTGCTCGCCGACCCGGCGAAAGGCGGTGAGCCACTCGCCGCGCTCACCGAGCCGTTCGATGATCGGGACATAGCTGGCCTCGCGTACGCCGCGCGGCACGCTGTCCGGGTCGGGCGGCGGGAAGAGGTCGCTCTCGGGCCTGGGGTGCATGGCCAGCACCTGCCCGTCGGTGCGCAGCAGCGAAATGTTGACATTCCGCCCCGCGCCAAGCTCGTGCCAGTGGGCCTGGAAATAGCCTGGGAGGGTCGAGCCGACGACCACGCCGTCGAAGGGTGCGGCGGGATCACCGCGCCGGCGCGCCATGGTGAAGCTGACAATGCCGGACAGCCTGGCAAGCGCGGGATCACCGAAGACCAGCCCCTCGGCGCCGGCGGCAAGGCGCTGGAAATAGCTGCGATCGGCGATGCTGATCCGCGGCGTCGGCCAGGCAGAGCTGAGCAGGACGAGGCGGCCCTCCGGATCGGCGAGGTGCAGCGCGGTGATCTGTGCGATGCTGTCGTCGAGGCGGTTCATTTCGCGCTGGATCGCCGCGCCGTCGGCCCGGATCGCAGGCCAGGCCATCCCGCGGACACGGTCGTCGAGGCGGTCGAGCACCATCGCATTGGTCTCGACGACCTTCAGCGCGTGCTCCTTTGCGATGGCCGAGAGACGGCTGACATCCGCAAAGGCGTCGGCGTTCAGCCGGCGCCAGTCATACCAGGCGGCACCCGCGAGGAAGAGCAGCGGCACCAGCACCGACGCCGCCAGCAGGCTGCGGAGCGAGACGGGAATCGGGACGGACCGCGGCGCGGGGTCGCTCGCCGTGCCCGCGTCAGGCCGCAGCCCCTGGTCCATGCCCCATCCTATTCCCTGCGCGCCTGGAGGAAGGTGCCGACGTAGGGCGCGCGATGCAATGGGCGGCGCTGGGCCATGTCGCCCGGCCTGCTCAATGCGCCTCGGCCCAGCTCCGGCCTGTCCCGATGTCGACCGCGAGCGGCACCTTCAGCACGGCGACGCCCTCCATGATGCCACGCATCAGGGCGGCGACGGCCTCGACCTCGGTCTCGGGCACCTCGAAGACCAGTTCGTCGTGCACCTGCAGCAGCATGCGGGTCTCCAGGCCGGCATCGGCCAAAGCCTTCGGCACGCGGACCATGGCGCGCTTGATGATCTCGGCGGCACCGGCCTGGAAAGGGGCGTTGATGGCGGCGCGCTCGGCCCCGGCGCGGCGCATCTGGTCCTTCGCGTCGATCTCGGGCACCCAGATCTTCCGCCCGAAGCTGGTGCGCACGTATTTGTGCGTCCGCGCCTCCTCCTTCAGCCGCTCCATGCTGTCGCGGATGCCGGGGTACTGGGTGAAGTAGGCATCGATGATCCCCCGCGCCTCGCCCGGCGGAATGCCGAGCCGGGCCGCGAGGCCGAAGGCCGACATGCCGTAGATGATGCCGAAATTGATCGTCTTGGCGCGGCGCCGGGCTTCCTTGTCGACCTTCGCGGGGTCGAGGCGGAAGATGTCGGCGGCGGTGCGGGCGTGGATGTCCTCGCCGTGGTGGAAGGCCTCGATCAGGGTCGGGACCTCGGCCATGTGGGCCAGCAGACGCAGCTCGATCTGGCTGTAGTCGGCCGACATCAGCACATGCCCAGGCTCGGCGACGAAGGCGCGGCGGATGCGCTGCCCCTCCTCCGTCCGGACCGGGATGTTCTGCAGGTTGGGCTCGGTCGAGGAGAGGCGGCCGGTGGACGCCACGGCCATGGCGTAGTCCGTGTGGACACGCCCGTCGCGCGGGTCGATCGCGGCCGAGAGCCCCTCGACATAGGTCGACTTCAGCTTCGCCAGCTGCCGCCAGTCGAGCACGGTGCGGGCGAGCTGCACGCCCTGCCCGGCCAGGTCCTCCAGCACCGCGTCATCGGTGGAGTAGGCGCCGGAGAGCTTGCTGCGCTTGCCGCCCGGTAGCTTCATCTCGTCGAAGAGGATCTCGCCCAGCTGCTTCGGCGAGCCCACGTTGAAGGGCCGGCCGACGAGATCGTGCGCCGCCTTCTCCAGCACGACGAGGCGCTGGGCGAAGTCCTCGCCGATGCGGGCCAGCTCGGCGCCGTCCACCTTCACGCCGGCGATCTCCATGTCCCGCAGCACGGCGATCATGCGGCGCTCGACCTGCTCGTAGAGCGCCAGCGAGCCGTCGGTCCGCAGGCGCGGCTTCAGCAGGTGCCAGAGGCGGAGCGTCACGTCCGCATCCTCGGCGGCGTAGGCGGTGGCCTTGTCGAGAGGGACGCGGTCGAAGGTGACGCGGGCGCGCCCGGTGCCGGTGACCTCGTCGAACTTCACGGGCTGGTGACCGAGATGGCGAACCGAAAGCTCGTCCATGCCCTGGCCATGCGCGCCGGCGGCCATGCTGTAGGAGATGAGCATGGTGTCATCCACCGGCGCCACGGCGATGCCGCCATTCTCCGCGCGGCAGAGCACTTCGAGATCGTACTTGGCGTTGTGCAGCACCTTGAGGACCGCGGGGTCCTCCAGCAGCGGCTTCAGCGCGGCCATGGCGGCATCGAAGGGTATCTGCTCGGGTGCGGCGGCGGCGGGCTCGGCCAGCATGTCGCCCTGCTGTTTCGCGTCCGGAGAGACATGGCGCAGCGGCACGTAGCAGGCGCGGCCCGGCGCGGTGGCCAGGCAGACGCCCACCAGGCGCGCATGCAGCGCGTCGAGGCTGTCGGTCTCGGTATCCAGCGCGACGACGCCGGCGGTCGCCGCCTCTGCGATCCAGCCCTGCAGCGCCGCCAGGGTGGTGACGGTCTCGTAGGGGCCGAAGGGCGTGTCGGAGGGGCTGGCGGGTTCCGCCGCCAGGGCGGCCGCAGCGACCTGCGCGCGCACGGCCCGTGCCCCGGCGCGGCTCGCGGCATCGCCCGCCGCCTCGCCGAGGCCGAGGCGTGCCAGCAGGCTGCGGAAGCCGTGCTCCTTCAGGAAGGATTCGAGGCGCGCCCGGTCGGGCGGCGTGGCGACGAGGCTCTCGATCGGCAGGGGCAGCGGCGCGTCGGCGTCGAGCGCGACCAGCCTCTTCGAGATGCGCGCCTTCTCGGCGTTCTCCTCCAGGGTCTGGCGGCGCTTGGGCTGCTTGATCTTGTCGGTGTTCGCCAGCAGCGTCTCGAGGTCGCCGTATTCGGCGATGAGTTGCGCCGCGGTCTTCACGCCGATGCCGGGGACGCCCGGGACATTGTCCGTGCTGTCGCCGGCCAGCGCCTGGACCTCCACCACCTTGTCGGGGGTCACGCCGAAGCGTTCCAGCACCTCGGGCTCGCGGATGGGTCGCTGCTTGATCGGGTCCAGCATCTCCACGCCGGGCCGGATCAGCTGCATCAGGTCCTTGTCGGAGGAGACGATTGTGACGCGCCCGCCCTTCTGCGCCTCGAAGGCCTTGGCGTAGGCGGCGATCAGGTCGTCGGCCTCGAAGCCCGGCTGCTCCGCCTTGCAGACGCCCATCGCATCCGTGGCGTCGCGGATCAGGGCGAATTGCGGGATCAGTTCCTCGGGCGGTTCCGGCCGGTGCGCCTTGTAGGCGGGGT
>JAIYAI010000422.1 GCA_027489135.1 Acetobacteraceae bacterium | reverse complement strand
GGCATAGCCGCGCTGCAGCAGCAGGCCGGCGAGGGTCAGGCCGCCGATGCCGGCGCCGATCACCGCGATGCTGGGTTTGCCCATCGTTTCCTCATTCGACCTTGATGTTGGCCGCGCGCACCACCTCGCCCCATTTGGCGATCTCGGCGCGCAGCATGGCGGCGAAGTCGGCTGGTGTGCCGGGCGCCGGCGCCGCGCCGATCTGCAGCAGCTTCTGCACCACGCCCGGGTCGCGCAACAGCGCCACCACCGCGGTGTTGAGGCGCGTGGCGATCCCCGCCGGCGTGCCCGCGCGCAGCATCAGCCCGCCCCAGGAATAGGCGAAGGTCCCGGGCAGGCCGGCTTCGGCGATGGTCGGCAGGTCGGGCTGCGCCGCGAAGCGCTCCGGCGAGAAGACGCCGAGCGGCCTGACGCGCCCGCCGGCGATCTGCGGCAGCGCGCTCGGTGCATCGGCGAACATCATGTCCACATGCCCGCCCAGCAGGTCCTGCATCGCCGGCGCACTGCCGCGATAGGGCACCTGGCGCAGCTGGACGCCGGCCGCCATGGCGAACAGCTCGCCCGCGAGATGCGTCCCCCCGCCATAGCCGCTGTGCCCGAAGGTCAGCTTGCCCGGCTCGGCCTTCGCCCGCGCGATCAGCTCTGCGACCGAGGCGATGGGGCGCGTGGGATTCACTACGAGGATGATCGGATAGGTCGCCACCAGGGTGACCGGCTCGAAATCCTTCAGGAGGTCGTAGGGCAGGGGGGTGCCCAGGCTGGGCAGCACGCTGTGGTGGATGACGCTGTAGAAGATCGTATAGCCGTCCGCCGGTGCGCGCAGCGCCGTCTCCGCCGCGACCACCCCGTTCGCGCCGGTGCGGTTCTCGACCAGCACGGGCTGGCCGAGCGCCTCGGCGAGCGGCGGTGCGATGATGCGCGCGGTCTGGTCGATCGGCCCGCCCGGTGCGAAGGGGACGATCAGGCGCAGCGGCCGGGACGGCCAGGCCTCCTGCGCCCGGGATTGCGCCGGAAGAAGGCTCGCCGCGGCCAGCACCCCGCGCCGGGTCGCGCGCATCCTCAGGCCTTGTGGCGGCGGCCGGCGATGTAGCGCGCGCCCTCGGGGCCGACGTCTTCCGCATGCACCATGCCGGCCGGGACCTCGCAGATGTCGCCGGGGCGGAAGGTGGTGGGCACGCCCTCCCGCGTCACGGTGAAGGCGCCCTCGAGGATCAGCAGGCGGGCGTCGAATTCATGGGTGTGCATCTCGCCCGGCGTCGTGCCGGCGGCGGGGGCCGGGAAGCTGCGCTCGAAGGGCTCGTAGCCGTCGCGGAGGAGACCGGCGCGGAAGCCGGACTCGTCGATGGTGGTGCTGCTCATGCCAGGATCTCCGGGTTGACCATCATCGCAGGGTCGGGCCTGCCGTCGAGCGCGTCCAGGATGTTCTGCGCCGCCTGGCGGGCCATGCGGGACAGGCCCTCCTCTGTGCTGGCCGCGTTGTGCGGGCTGACCAGCACGTTGGGGAAGGCGTAGAGCGGGTTCGTGGCATCCGACGGCTCCACCTCCAGCACGTCGAGGCCGACGCCCTGCAGACGCCCGGCCTTCAGCGCCGCGACCAGCGCCGCCTGGCTGACGATCGGGCCGCGCGCGGTGTTCACCAGGATGGCGCCGGGCTTCAGCGCGGCGAAGCCCGCCTCGTGCATCAGATGGTGCGTCGCGGGCACGAGCGGGCAGTGCAGCGTCACCACGTCGGCCTGTGCGAGGCCCGCATGCAGGTCGCGGATGCAGGTGAAGCCGTCGGCGGCGATGCGCGCCGGGTGGAAGCCCGGATCCATCACCATGACCTTCATGTGGAAGGCGCGGCAGTAGTTGGCGACGCGGCTGCCGATGCGGCCATAGCCCACCACCAGCACGCTGCGTCCCGCGAGGTCGACCATGCCGGGATCGGGGCTCGACCACCAGCCGCCGCCCTTCACGGTGCGATCATGCTCCAGCGCGCGCCGGGCGGTCGCCAGCATCAGCATCATCGCGTGCTCGGCGACGGAGAGGTCGTTCGTGCCGTTCACCACCATCACAGGGATCTTCCGCGCCGAGCAGGCCGGGATGTCCACCGTGTCGAAGCCGACGCCGAGGCGCGAGACCACCTTCAGATGCGGCGCGACGGCGAGCGCGGCCTGGTCGATCCGCTCCAGCCACAGCATGGCGGCGTCGGCGGAGGAGAGGTGCTGGTTGAAGACCTCGGCCGGCGCGTCGTGCAGGGTGACGATGTCGAGGTCGGCGGCACGGGCGTTCAGCACGGCCATGCCGGCGGGATGCAGTTGCCGGCCGAGCAGGATGCGGTGGGGCATGCGGTTGGTGATCCTCCCGGGAGAATGGGGGGCATGGTGGGGCGCGGCGGTTGCGGGGTAAACCGGGGCCATGTTCTCCCGCCTCGCCAGCCTGGTCCGTGGCCCCGTGGCCGTCACGCCCGAACCCTCGGCCCCGCCAGCCGTGCCGGCCGAGCCGCAATTCACCGCGGACTGGTTCAGCCGCCACATCCCGCACTGGCAGGCGCTGTTCGAACGCCTCGGCTGGGACCCCGCGGCGCCCCGCACCATCGTCGAGATCGGCTGCTACGAAGGGGTCAGCAGCCTCTGGATCCTGGCCAACCTCATGGCGAACCCGGACAGCCGCCTGCATTGCATCGACAGCTTCGGCGGCGGGGTGGAGCACAGCGCCGCCGCCGTGCAGGGGCTGGAGGCGCGGTTCCGCAGCAACATCGCCACCTCCCCCCGCGCCGCGCAGGTCGCGGTGCATGTCGGCCCCTCGGTCGAGCGTCTCGCGGCGCTGCTGCTGGACGGCGTCGCGGCGGACTTCGTCTATGTCGACGGCAGCCACCAGGCGCCGGACGTGCTGGCCGACCTGGTGCTGGGCCTGCGCCTGCTGCGGCCCGGCGGCGTGATGATCTGCGACGACTATCTCTGGCGCCGGCCGGGCCAGGCGGTCTTCGACCCTCTCGATACGCCGAAGATCGCCATCGACGCCTTCACCACCATCTACGCGCGCCAGGCCGAGGTGCTGGAGGGGCTGCACAACTGGCAGATGGGCGTCCGCAAGCTGGGCGGCTGAGGCGCGATCCGCGCTTGCCCCGGCCCGCCGCCCCGGTTACCCTGCCGTCAGCCATGCACCCCGCGCGCGCCCATGCCCTGCGCCTGACCGAAGGCCTCCCGGCCCCGGCCGCCGCGCGCGCGCTGCTTCCGCTCCTCCTCCTTCGACTTACCCGCCCCTGGGCGTGACGCCCGGCTGACCACGGCCGGCACCGCTCAGGGGGACTGAGGACGAGTTGTGCGTGCCATGGGG
>JAIYAI010000390.1 GCA_027489135.1 Acetobacteraceae bacterium | reverse complement strand
CGTTCACGTCCCCGGCCGAGGCCACCGAGAAGCCGGACCCGTCGCCGGCATCCTGGCCGAGAATGACAAAACCACCGATGCCGGCGGCGATGGTGGTCAGGTCGATCGGTGCGCCCCAGCCGGACGCCTTGCCGAACACCACGTAGCTGTCGCCGGCATCGGCCTTGGCGTTGCCCGCCGTGTCGCCGTAGAGCGCGCCGATGATCAGGTCGGCGAAGCCGTCGCCGTTCACGTCGCCGGCCGAGGCCACTGACCGGCCGGCTTGATCGCCGGCATCCTGCCCGACGATGACGAAGCCGCCGCTGCCGGCGGCGATGGTCGCGAGATCGATCGGTGCGCTCCAGCCGGACGCCTTGCCGAACACCACATAGCTGTCGCCGGCATCGACCTTGGCGTTGCCCGCCGCGTCGCCCTGGGGCGCGCCAATGATCAGGTCGGCGAAGCCGTCGCCGTTCAGGTCCCCGGCCGCGCCCACCGAAAAGCCAGAAACGTCGCCGGCATCCTGGCCATGGATGACGAAACCACCGATGCCGGCCGCGATGGTGGCGAGATCCACCGGCGCGCCCCAGCCCGCGGCTTTGCCGAAGATCACGTAGCTGTCGCCGGCGAGATCCTTGGCGTTGCCCGCCGCGTCGGCAGCGGGAACTCCGATGATCAGGTCATCGAAGCCGTCGCCGTTCACGTCCCCGACCGAAGCGACGGAGTAGCCGGAGGAGTCGCTGGCATCCTGGCCGTAGATGACGAATCCGCCGATGCCGGCCGCGATGGTCGTCAGATCGATGGCCATGGTTCTGGCTCGGCTCCCGGGCGACGCGGGCTTCCGCGATCTCGTTTCCGTGATAGAGCTTCTGGCATATCAGCACATGTGCGCAAGGACGCCTCGGTTCCACCGCGCAATATCCCCACGCTTCCCATGCGTCGCCGCATTGCAACACCCCACCGCGCCGCCCCACCGAGAGCCTCGCATGCCCGAGCCGCCCAGCCCCGCTTCACCGTCCAGGCCTCCCGCCACTTCACGACCTGGCTCGCGGAGCAGGGCGTGAGCCTCGTCGGACCGCACCACCCGCACCTTGCGCTGCGTCGTTCGCGGTTGGCCCAGCGTGCGGCACGCGCGGCGCTCGGACACCCCGAGCACCGCCTGCACATGCCGCACGCCAGCACGGCGGCGCTCGGGGCCTAGAAGTTTCCCTCCGCAGCTTCCTTCAGGATCAGCTTGTCCAACGTCAGCTCCGCCACCGCGCGCTTCAGCCGCGCATTCTCCCGCTCGAGGTCCTTCAGCCGGCGCGCCTGGTCCACCTTCAGACCACCATATTCAGTGCGCCAGCGGTGGAACGTCGCCTCCGACACCTCGAGCCGCCGGCAGATCTCCCCCACCGTCCGGCCCTGTGCCAACTCCACCTCGGCCTGCCGTAGCAGCCCAATGATCTGCTCCGCCGTGTGACGCTTCCTCGGCATCCCTGCCTCCTTCCATGGAGGCCAACTCTCTCACCACAGGTGGATCCCAGGCAGGGGGGAAGGTCAGAGCGGCAGCACCATCATCGCGGCGGAGACGACCGCGCGGCGCTGCTACGCGGTGGACGTCGATCCGCGCTACGTCGACGTGGCAGTGCAGCGCTGGCAGGCCTTCACCGGGCGGGCGGCGGTGCTGGCCGCAAGGGATCGCGGGTTCGACGAGGTCGCGTTGGGACGCAGTACTCACGAACACGGTAAGTGAAGGCGCGCAAAGATTTCCTTGTGTTCGCGCTGCAAGGGTCTATCCTGTTTTCGTCAGCCTCGTTTGGTTCGGCCTGCTCTCCTTGCTCGTGATCGAGCGCCGAGCCCGCTGCCCGCCCCCTTCAGATGATTGACCCGACGCGCGGCGTTCGCGCGACGGTACATCTTGTTCGATCGGAATACTCCCGTGTCCAACGGTACCATCAAGTGGTTCAACGCAACCAAGGGCTTCGGCTTCATCCAGCCCGAGGATGGCACGAATGACGTGTTTGTCCACATCACCGATGTCCAGCGTGCCGGCATCGACGGCCTGCGTGAGGGCGACAAGCTCACCTTCGACGTGCAGCGCGGCCAGCAGGGCAAGCTTTCGGCGACGAACCTGCGCCTCGCCTGACGTCCTCGTACTGCAGCGGCTCCACGGCCGCCGGTGCGAACCCAATCGGGTGGGCGACATCACGCCCACCCGTGCCTCCCTGCTCCGCTCTGCCTCGACAGACCGGATACGCTCTTCGGACTGCGCCGCACGCTGCGCCAATCGCGCGTGAACCGGCTGCCACCACGGGCGACGGAAATAGCGAGCTTTGCGAGGGATTGGAGCTGATGCGCCCGAGCAGGCGCTTGGCCGTCTCGCTCGCGCGCTGCACCACCCGGCACAGCAGCGGCAGCCCACCCCGACGCGTGCTCACACGCACGACAAACATTGAAAGCATCATCATGGCCAATACTCCGCCCGTGCCGCCCGCGGGCCGCGCTCCTCAGGGCAGCAAGAGCGCCTCTGGCAAGACGAACCCGAAGGACGCCAAGGCGAACAACCACGCCGGAAACGGCAAGCACGTCGGCGTCTCGAAAGCGACGCAGAGCAATCGCAACTCGGGTAGCCGGTGACAGACACCGATCAAAGATTCACGGATATGCTGACGCCCTCTGACGACAGAGATTTCGTTTTCGCGCGCTTCAAGAGCGACAAGCCCGCGTCGGCGAATCGGCGGGAGACGCTGAGCATCCCCGGCCGCGCCGCTGGCTCCGGGAGCCGCACCGTCCAGGTGGTGCATTTGCGCGCGGGCACGGCGATCCAGGACAGGCCGCGTCGCATCGGCGCGCAGGCCAGAGCTGCCGCCTGGGACAGTGTCTTTACTGCAAGGCCGAGCGCCCAGGTGTCCTTGCCGCACGCGCCGCTTGCCACCGCGCCCGCACAGGCGGGTACCCCGGCACTTGCCGCGCCCGAGCCGATTGACGTTCGAAGCCTATAGTCCCCCGGCCTACGGCCGAGGGGACTAGGCGGAACTCGTCGCGTCTCAGGCGGCACAAATATCGCGGTTGAGAAGACGGGGCGGGTGTGCATCGCGCTGAGCTTAGACCCCCAGATACTTCGCGGTGATAGCCTCCCACGATGGCAGACCCCTTCCGCATAGAACGCTTCGTGCAGGCGCAAGATCCTGTGATCGCGGACGTGCGCTGCGAGCTCCGGGCCGGCAGAAAGCGCACACATTGGATGTGGTTCGTCTTTCCGCAGCTTCGGGCTCTCGGCCGCAGCGCGACGGCGCAGCACTACGGCATCGGCTCCCTGGCCGAGGCGCAGGCCTACATGGCACATCCGATCCTTGGGCCTCGGCTCGTCGAGTGCGCACAGCTGGTGCAGGCCGTCGAGGGGAGATCGGCCCATTCCATCTTCGGTAGCCCGGATGACATGAAGCTTCGCTCGTCGATGACGCTGTTCGCCACGGCGTCTCCGGATACGCCGGTGTTCGGCGAGGTGCTGCACAAATACTACGGCGGCGAGCGAGATTCGATGACCAGCGCATTGCTGGCGCGGGGGTGACACCGAGACGCCGCCACCTGCGAGGTGCAGGTGGCGGTCTCGATGGCGGTCGGGATGATCAGGCCGGCAGGTGGTAAACGGTGTAGCTGCCCTTCGCGCCCTCCTTGTTGGGGCCGACCATGCGCACCCGCTCCAGCACCTGGGCCTCGAGGCCCTTCTTCTTGAGGCCGGCGAAGAAGCCGCGGACCGTGTGCTGCGCCCATCCGGTGGCCTCGGCGATCTGCGCCACCGTGGCGCCCTCGGGCCGACGCAGCATGGTAAGCACCGCCTCTTGCTTGGTGCCCTCGCGCGGCTTGCGCGGCGGAGCCGGATCGCGCGGGGCGCGCGCGGGCTTGCGGATCAGCGCGGCGCGGAGCTCCTCGATGGCGCGGCTAATTGGGTTGTCGGTCGCGTCCTGCGCCGGGCTGGCATCCCAGGCGGCCAGCACCGCCTGCGCGGCCGTCACCACCTGGACACCTCCGGAATCCCTGGCCTCCGGCACGCATAGGGCGCCGGATGATCGTTGTGACGGCCCCGATCGCCGGGGAAAGCGCTGTTGCGCCGGTCTTGTCGTGGCGGATGCGGCCTCTCGGCCCGGCTTTCGCATCATGCGGGCACAGCTCGCCTGTCGAGCCAGCACCAGCGCTTCAAGTTGTAGGCCATGTTGGCGAGCGTCACCGCAGCACTCGCCCGCGCGAGGCCGATGGTGCGGATCACCAGCCCCATGATCCCCTTCTGATGCGCGAAGGGATGCTCGACATGCGCGCGCACCGCGGATTTGGCCGCGTTCGCCCGCGCATGGTGCCTCGGCATCGACCGGCCTCGCGGCTTGCGTCGATGGATGCGGCTGACACGGCCGATGCCGGCCAGATACCGCTCGTTCTCCGCCGACCGATATGCAGTGTCGGCCCAGACATCGGAGGCGGTGTTGTTCGGATCGATCAGCCCCTCGCGCAGCCGTGCCCCGTCATGGGCGGCGGCGTCGGTGGTCTTGCCGCGCCGGATGATCCCGTGCCGGCGATCGATCGAGATGTGCGACTTGTAGCCGAAGGTCGGGATGGCGATGTCGATCTGCG
>JAIYAI010000166.1 GCA_027489135.1 Acetobacteraceae bacterium | reverse complement strand
TTCGACCTGATCGTCTTCGACCGCTTCGCCAATCGCGGCATCCTGCCGCCGGCCTATCTGCGGAACATCGCGGACTACGTGCGCTCCGGCGGGGCGCTGCTGCTCTCGGTCGGGCCGGAGTTCAGCGGGCCGACCTCTCTGGCCATGACGCCGCTCGGCCAGGTGCTGCCGGCGCGGCCGGCGGCGGGGCCGGGGCAGAGCGCGGTGGCAGAGGGCGCCTTCCGCGCCCGCGTCACCGGCATCGGTGCCCGGCACCCGGTGACCGAGGGGCTGACCGGCAGCAACTTAGCCCCGGGGGCGCCGCCCGAGGCCGACCCGGGCTGGGGCCGCTGGTACCGCTACCTCCGCGCCGATGCGCGCGGCAATGGCGTCACCGTGATGGAGGCCGGGCGCGACGGCCAGCCGTTGCTGCTGCTGGACCGCGTCGGCGATGGCCGGGTCGCGCTGCTGCTCTCCGACCACATCTGGCTCTGGTCGCGCGGGCATGACGGCGGCGGCCCGCAGGCCGAGCTTCTCCGCCGCGCCGCGCACTGGCTGATGCGCGAGCCGGAACTGGAGGAAGAGGACCTCACCGCGACGATCGAACGTGGGCGGATGCATGTGGTGCGCCGCAGCCTCGACCCCGCGGCGCCGCCCGAGCTCACCATCACCGCGCCGGACGGCACGGTGACGCGCCAGGCGATGACGCGCGACGCCGGCGGCCGCGCCACGGCTGACCTGCCCGCGGAACTGCCCGGCGTCTGGCAGGTCAGCGACGGCCAGCGCAACGCCTTCGCCGCGGCCGCCGCCGCGAACCCGCTGGAGGTCGCGGACCTCCGCGCCGACGGCGCGCGGCTGCAGCCCGTGCTCGCCGCGACGGGCGGCGGGCTGCGCTGGCTCGGCGCGAACACGGAGCCGGCGCTGCCGGAACTCCGTCGCGTCGGGCCCGGCCGCGACGCGCATGGCTCGGGCTGGGTCGGCCTCCGTCGCAACGGCGACCACACCGTCACCGGCATCACCGCGACGCCGCTGCTGCCGCCCTGGCTGGCGCTGCCGCTGCTGCTCGGCCTGGTCGTGATGGCCTGGCGGCGCGAGGGGCGCTGATGCGCACCGCCCTGCTGGGCACCGTCGCGCTGCTGGCGGCCTGCACGCCCGTGCCGCCTTTGCAGGATCGGCTGCAGCCCTGGATCGGCAGGTCGGAACTCGACCTCGTCAGCGCCTTCGGCGTGCCGGCCGGCACCTATGAGGTCGACGGGGTGAAGTTCATCCAGTTCACCTCCCAGCGCACCGTCCTCGCTCCCACGCCGGCGCCCATCGTTTGGGGCTATGGCCGCTGGGGGCCAGCCTGGGGCGCGGCGGCGTATCCGCAGACGATCGTGGTCGGCTGCGAGGTCACCTTCGCGCTGCGCCGAAGCGTGGTGGAGAGCTTCTCCTTCCGCGGCGAAGGCTGTCGCTGAGGTCCGCCTTCCCGGGCCGGGTGTTCCCGCCCGGGGCGTGACGGGGTAGGAAGGACAGCATGAAGCGCCTCCCCGTGCTCCTCCTCCCCGCCCTGGCCGTGCTTGCCGGCGGCACGCTGCCGCCCACCCCGGCCGATGCGCAGGCCTTTCGCGGCCCGGTGCGGCCGACCGAGCAGGCCCCGCAACGCCAGGCCCCCGCCGGCCTGCCCGGCCTGCAGGGCCGCCGCGCCGCGCCGGTGATCCCCGGCGATCCCGCCCAGATCGCCAGCATGTCGCCGAACGACGCCCTGTTCGACGCCATCAGCCGTGGCGACATCGCCGCGGCGCGTGAGGCGGTGGGCCGCGGCGCCGACGTCGATGCGCGCAACGTGCTCGGCCTATCGCCCATCGATTCGGCGGTGGACCAGGGGCGGACGGAGATCCTGTTCTATCTTCTCTCGGTGCGCGGCATCGCCCGCGGCGGCAGCGCCCCGCCCCCGCCGCCGCCGCGGCCGGAGCGCGTCACCGCCGCCCAGCGCCGCGCGGCGGAGGCCGCGGCACGCGAGGCGGAGCGCGCGCAGGTCGCCGGCGCCGCACGCACCAGCGCGTCCACCCTGCGCACGCCACGCCTCTGGGCCAATGACGGCGGCGCGCCGATCCCCTCCATCGGCTTCGTCGGATTCGATGCGGGGCGCGGGTCGAGCGGGCCGCACGCCGGCGCCGCGCGGTCGCGCGGGCGGGGCTGATGACGGCGACGCCGGCGGAGTTCGACCTCGACACGCTGGACGCCTTCCTGCGTTCGCGCATCCCGGGGCTCGCGGGCACGCCCGACCTCGCGCGGATCTCCGGCGGGCAGTCGAACCCGACCTTTTTCCTCACCTACGCCAACCGCCGGATGGTGCTGCGCAAGAAGCCGCCCGGGGAGACGCTGCCTTCCGCCCATGCCGTGGACCGGGAGGCGCGGGTGCTTCAGGCGCTGGCGACCAGCGCCGTGCCGGTGCCGCCCGTCCTGCTCTTCCACCCCGACCCCGACGTGGTCGGCACGCCCTTCTACGTGATGGAGCGCGTCGAGGGCCGCGTGTACCAGACCGCCGACCTCCCCGGCGCGCCGCGTGAGCAGCGCCACGCCATGGTGATGTCCTTCGCCGAGACCCTGGCCCGCCTGCACGAGGTGGACTGGCAGGCAGCCGGCCTCGCCGACTACGGCCGCCCCGGCAACTACTTCGCGCGCCAGGTCGGGCGCTGGACGAAGCAGTGGGAGGCGCAGCGCTTCCGCGACATCCCGGACCTGACGCGCCTCGCGCAATGGGTCGGCGCCAACATCCCGGAAGACGACGGCGTCACGTCGCTGGTGCATGGCGACTACCGCCTGGGCAACGTGCTGTTCCACCCGACCGAACCGCGCGTCGTCGCGGTGCTGGACTGGGAACTCTCGACGCTCGGCCATCCGCTGTCGGACCTTGCCTATGCCGCGATGACCTGGCGCAGCGCGCCGGAGGAATATGGCGGGCTGCTCGGCCTCGACCTCGCGGCCCTCGGCATGCCGGGCGAGGACGCGTTCCTCGCCCGCTACTACGCCGCGCGCACCACGCCGGCGCCGCCGCTGACGCGCTTCCACATGGCCTTCAGCCAGTTCCGCTTCGCGGTGATCCTGGAAGGCATCGCGGCGCGAGCGCGCAGCGGCACGGCAGCCTCGGCCGATGCGCTGGCGGTGGGTGAGTTGTCGAAGGCCTATGCGAAGCGGGGCGTGGCAACGATCGACGCGGGCTGAACCCCGACAATCGCGACTTTCCAGGGGCCTGCGCGATCGGGCGGACAAATTCGCCACCCCATCCCGGCGCGGCGGACGCAGTCCGGGTCCTTGATGGATTGGAACATAGAGCGAACAATCGCGCCGCGCAACGCACTTCGCCCATGGTCCCGTCGCCTGCGCGGGGCCGGCTTGCGTGGCCTGTCCGCTTCCGCCACCAACGCGCATCTCCCGGGACGCTTCGCAGCATGGCGATCGACTTCTTCCTCTCCGTCGGCAGCACCTACAGCGCGCTGGCGATCGCCCGCGCCGACGCGGTGGCGGCGCAGCACGGGCAGACCCTCACCTGGCGGGTCTTCCATGTCCGCGTGATCATGCAGGCCATGGACAACCGCTTCCTGGCCGGGAAGCCGGAGAAATACGCCTACATGTGGGCCGACATGGCGCGGCAGGCCGCGGCGCTCGGCCTGCCGGCGCGATTCCCGATGCCGCATCCGATCGGCAACTCGCTGCTCGCGCACCAGGTGGCGACGCTCGGCCTGCTG
>JAIYAI010000497.1 GCA_027489135.1 Acetobacteraceae bacterium | reverse complement strand
GCCGATCGAGCTGCAGCCGGCCGTCCCGAACGTGCCGAGGACACAGGCGAGGCGGCGAAGGACCGCGCGTCGCCGCGCGACCGGTTCGGCAGGCCCTCTGCCGGACCGGGCCCGAGTCCTCACGCTTCTTGCATCACCTGGACCTTGCCCTTGCGCACAGCAGCCTTCAGCGCCGCGTGGTCGCGCTCGGCCTGATCGGCATAGGCGCAACCGAAGCGCCCCATCGCCTCGTCGAAATCATCGCCCGAGCCGAGATAGCCGCTGATCTGCGAGACGCCACCGGCCTTGGCGTGGGCCCGGGCCAGCACGGTCCCACAGGCCTTGGCGAAGAGCCCGAGCATCTCCTCGTCGAAGGTCTCGATCAGCGGCTTGACCTTCGCGTCGCGCAGCTGGCGCACGTAGAACGGTACACCGTTCACGCCGGTGACCCAGCCCAGGAAGATGTCGCTGGTCGGCTGCATCAGGCGCTGGCCCATCACCACGCGTTGTCCATGATGCGGGTAGGTGCTGGCGCCGGCGAAGGGTTCCATGACCGAGGCTGCAGCTTCCTTGAACTGCAGGAAGAGCGGCTCGTTGGAGGTGGACATCATCAGCAGGATCCAGCAGCGCCGGCCGACACTGCCGATGCCCACCACCTTGATTGCCGAGTCCACGGGCCTGTAGCGGTCAAGCAGTGCGCGGCGGTCCTCGGCGAGTGTCTCACGGTACTCGGCGAGCATGGTGTCGATGACGCTCTTGAACTCCGGCGCGCGCGTCACCTCCGGATGGAAGATCAGCGGCGGGGCATCGCGGATGGCGGGCTGCCCGCCCACCACATGGCCAAGCTTCGGGAAGTCCATCTCGGAGCCCGAACGGTCCAGCGCCTTCTCAATCCGATCCCTGACCATCTTGCGGCGATTCTTGGGCAGGGTGTCGATCAGATCCTCGGCGGTCAGCCGCGCGTACCAGACGTCCGTGGGGTGCATCTCGGCGTAGTCGCGCAGCCGCTTGCGATAGGTGCGGGCTGCGGTCTCCGCCGCGTCACGCCCCTTGGCGTCGGAAAAGCCGAGCGCGCGCGCGGCAAGCACGAAAGAGGCGGCGAGGCGTTTCACGTCCCACTCGAAAGGTGCAGGCAGGGTTTCGTCGAAGTCGTTGATGTCGAAGATGATGGTACGCTCGGGCGTGGCGAAGCCGCCGAAATTCATCAGGTGGCATTCGCCGCAGGCGTGCACGCGCAACCCGGGGCTCGGCGTCTTCGAGAGATCGGCGGCCATAAGTCCGGCCGAGCCGCGATAGAACGCAAAGGGCGAGGCGAGCATCCGGCCCCAGCGGATCGGAACCAGTTCGGGCAGGCGGTCGGTGTCGGAGGCCTGCAGGAAGGCGATCGGATCGGCGCGATCTTCGGGCTTCTTCCAGGCGGCGAGCCTCGCCCGAGGGACCGCGTCGCGCATCGCCTTGCCCACCGCCTCGTGCTCGACATGGGATCGGTGCGGCCCATCGGCCTTCGGCTGTGACGCAACGCCAGCGAGCGGCGGGGCGAGCATCGGAGCAATCTCGGCGGATTGCTTGCGTGGCAACGCCCGGCTCGTCGCTTTGTCAGCAGCCATCATAACAATTCCTCGCCGGATCTCGATTTCGGTAGGTTATCATGCAGCACATGTGCATTGCAGACTTTGATCCGCCGCAATCGTCCGGCTCCGTTGCTTTTCATTACTCACGTGATCGCGAATGCCATGTCCTGCCGGCGGGTCCAGTCAGCCCTGCCAGTTTGTCCGTCCTGTGCCGGTGAATGCCACCCGAGCACCGCTGGATGGCGAGGTTCTTCGGGCTGTCGCCGAAGGCGGGATCATCGCGCGCCGTGATGCGCCATGCCCGGCGCCGAGGATCTGATGATGTGGATCCACGCCGCCATGGCGCAGAAGGAGCGGGATCTGATCGGCGAGCGGGCACGCGCCGCGCTGGCCGCCGCCAAGGCGCGTGGGCGCGCGCTGGGCGAGGGGGTATCGGCCGGCAAAGGCGCCAGACGCCGCCGCAGTCGCCCTGGCGCGGCGGAGCGGGCGGCGCATCGGCTGGAGGTGGAGCGCCTGAGCGGCGAGGGCGTGGTGGGACACGGGAGCCTGCAGAACCTCATCCCGGCCGACGTCCCTTTCGGTCGGGGCGACGCGATGCTGCGCGAGCGCGCGCGCAACAAGAACCGAACCATCCAACGCCGCAGCTTGCTGCACCAGCAGCAGGCCGCATGACCGTCAACCCAGGTGAGCCAGACACTCGTATCCTGGGCAAGCCCGACCGTCCCAAGTCATTCGACGACGGACACGACGGACAACCCCACAGGGATGACCTGGACGAGCGGGCAGACCAGGGTCTTGTCGGTCACGGCGTGATGGACGATTGCACGTGCAGCAGCCGACTGCTGACCGCACAAAAAAGCTATCGGCCCCTCGCGTGCAACCGCCTCCGCAAACGTTTTCGAGAGAGCGATCTCGTGCCAGCGTAGGCTGTCAGAAGCTGATACACTACGTTCCAGCATCGAGCCGGCGCCGTGCGGCCCCCAGGAGCACATCAACCTTGACCGCACCGCCTCCGATCACCCCGGACGATGATCCCGGGAAGCCAGGCGACGTCACCCAAAGATTTCCGATCGTCGGGATTGGTGCCTCCGCTGGCGGCGTGGAAGCCCTGCAGTCCCTGTTTCGGGCGATGCCCGACCGGGCGGCGCGCATGGCCTTCGTCGTCGTCACCCATCTTGGTGCCGATCACAAGAGCGCCCTGCCCGAGATCCTGCGCGAATGCACGACGATGCCGGTCCACGCCGCCGAGCACGGCGCGGTGGTGCTGGCCGGCCATATCTACGTGCTGCCGCACGACGCGATCCTGACCATGGTGGAGGGTCGGCTGGTCCTGCGGACGCAATCCCCCGGCACGCCGCGCGAGCGCCAGCCCATCGATGTCTTCCTCACGTCGCTGGCAGGGGATCTGGGGGACCTGGCGGTCGGCATCGTGCTGTCTGGCAGCGGGAGCGACGGCACGCTGGGCCTCAAGTCGATCAAGGAGCATGGCGGCCTGACCGTCGCCCAGGGCAGCACCCCAACCGGTCCACGCTACAATGAGATGCCGGCCAGTGCCGTCGCGGCAGGCGCCGTGGACCTCATCCTCCCCGTCGAGGACATTCCCGCGCGGCTCATCGAGCTTGCCTCCGGTCCCGCCGATGCCGTGTCGGACCGGGCACTGCCCCTAGGCCCTGGGACAGCCGATGTCGCGGCGGCCCGCGCATCGATCTGCGCCATCCTGCGCGAACGCGTGAGTCATGACTTCTCGGGCTACAAGGAGAGCACCTTCTTTCGCCGCGTGCAGCGACGCATGCAGGTGCTGCGTCTGCCGAGCCTGGACGCCTATGTGGTCCGGTTGCAGGAATCCCCGAAGGAAGCGGGCCTGCTCTTCCGGGACCTTCTGATCAGCGTCACCGGATTCTTCCGCGATGCGGGCGCCTTCGCCGCGCTGGCCGATCGCGTCATTCCGGCGCTCTTCGAGGGGCGCGCACCGGACGATACGATCCGCGTATGGGTGCCGGGATGTGCCACGGGCGAGGAGGCGTATTCGATTGCGATCCTGCTGCGAGAGCTGCTGGATGCGGTACCGGGCGCCCCGAGGGCGCAGATCTTCGCCACGGACATCGATGAGCACGCGCTCGCCGTAGCGCGCCGGGGCCGCTATCCGGCCGCCGTGATGTCCGAGGTCGGGGCGGAACGGTTGAAACGCTTCTTCGTGGCCGAGGGGGCGTCCTATGTCGTGTCGAAGGAGTTGCGTGCGCTCTGCGTGTTCTCCTCGCACAGCGTCATTCGCGATGCGCCCTTCTCGCGCATGGATCTGGTGTCCTGCCGAAACCTGCTGATCTACCTCGCGGGAACGTTACAGGACTCGGTGCTTCCGCTCTTTCATTACGCGCTGCGACCTGGGGGATTCCTCTTCCTCGGCGTCGCCGAGACCATCTCGCGCTATGCTGACCTGTTCACGGCCGTGGACAAGGCTCACCACATCTACCGACGCCGCGAACATGCGCCGGTGCGGGAGGTACCCGTGCACGTCCAGCCCATCGCAAGCGGGAGCGCACCACGCTTCACCGCGCGGCCCGCGCCGCGCGCGCCGTTCGGAGGGGGGGGGACTGAGCTCCGGCTCGCGGCAGAGGCGTTCATCCTCGACCAATTCGCGCCGGCCTATGTGGTGGTGAACCGCGAAGGTGACCTGGTGCATCAGTCCGCGCATCTCGGGAGGTATCTGGAGCCCGCGGCGGGGCAGCCGAGCCGGCAGGTGACATCGATGGCGCGCCGCGGACTGCGGCTTGATCTGCATGCTGCACTGCGCGAGGCCGTAGAGACGCGGCGCCGCGTCACCCGACCGCGCGTCGACATCGACGTGGACGACCGGCGTCAGTCGATCGCGCTGACCGTGGCCCCGATGCCGGAGCGAGACGGCACCGATCCGCTCTTCGTCGTCATCTTCGCCGATCTTGGTCCTCCGGTTGCAGCGCCGGAGCGAGCACGCGGCGAGATCGATCTGCATGCCGACGACGCGATCGCCCAGCTCGAGCGTGAGCTACGCGACGCGCGTGAGCGGCTCCAAGCGACCAATGAGGAATACGAAACCGCTACCGAGCAGCTGAAATCGGCCAATGAGGAGATGGTCTCGGTCAACGAGGAACTGCAATCGACGAACGAGGAGCTGGAGACCTCGAAGGAAGAGTTGCAGTCCGTCAACGAGGAGTTGCGCACCACGAATCTCGAGCTGTCCATCAAGATCGACGAGCTCGCCCTGGCCAACGCCGACCTCCGAAACCTCTTCGATAGCACACAGATCGCGACGCTTTTCCTGGATCGGAACCTGCTGATCCGCAGCTACACGCCGGCGATGACGGCAGTATTCAACCTGATGCCAGGCGACCGCGGTCGGGCGATTACGGACCTGGCCAGCAGCCTTGATGCCGTCGACCTGGCGAAGGAAGCCCGCACGGTTCTCGAGAAGCAGGTTCCGTCGGAGCGACGCATCACCGCGCAGGGTGGCAGGGCGCATTACCTCATGCGCCACCTCCCGTATCGGACGGCGGAAGGAGAGGTGGACGGCGTGGTCGTCACCTTCATCGACGTCACCAAGGTCGTCGAGAGCGAGGCGTTGGGCACGCTGGTCGACGAGCTGAACCACCGTGTCCGCAACATGCTGGCGATCGTGCAGGCAGTGGCACGCAGCACCATGCGGCGTGTGACCTCGCTGGACGAGTTCAACAAGGTCTTCGGCGGCCGCATCCTGGCGCTTGCCCGTGCGCATGAGCTGGTGTCTCGGCACGGATGGAGCGACGTGGAACTGCGCGACCTGATCGAGCGGGAACTCGAGCCCTATGCCGGGAAGGCGGAACGTCTGGTGATGGAGGGATCCTCGCTGCGCCTCCTGCCAAAAGCTGCGCTCGCACTCGGCATGGTGCTGCACGAGTTGGCAACGAACGCCGTGAAGTACGGGGCGCTGTCGACCGAAGGCGGGCAGGTGCGGATCCGCTGGTCAATGGAGGGCCTGGGCGCCGCGAGACGGATGGTCCTGCACTGGACCGAGGAAGGCGGTCCGAGAGTCCCGGCGGAGATCGACCGACGCGGCTTCGGCTCGGAGCTCATTGAACGCCAGCTCCGCCACGATCTGCATGGCACTATCGAAACCGACTTTGCCGAAACCGGACTGCGCGCGACGCTGACTCTTCCCGCGGACGTGATCGCCCAGCGGAGTATTCGGGTGGCGCCACCTGCCGCGTCGCGCTGAGCGCGATGATCTCGATATCGCCTCACGAGCCGGTTGCGGCGGCCTTGACCAAACGCGACGGCCGGACATCCAACCGCAGGGCGACCCCCTCCAAGAGTCGCAGCATGCTCCTCATCCGCGTCGGCGTGGTCGGGATCGCCGCCGGAACTGAGAGCGCACGGGGAACCGGCTGCGCCGATGGTGGCGCTGGGCGTCAGGGCGGAGACGAGCTGTCGCCGCCGGAGTTGTCGTCGGACATCTGAGGGAGGTCCAGAGGATGGTTGATGCGCTCGTCCCTTGGCGGCCTCGGTCTGGCTCAGAGCCGCGATAGCCAGGCCGGCGCGTCGCCACGGCCTCGACCGCCGGCTCGTCCCGCCGTGACCTCGTCGGACTGGTGGCCCTGGACGTTGATGCCGGAGGTGGAATCACCGCAGGCGTGAATTACGCGACAAGACAAAGGCTTGGACCATGATCCGCGCCTCGGTGCGCGCGGATCATGGTCTAGGGGTCGGATGGCAACGACACCCGACCGTCCCGGTCACGCTCGCGTTCATCCATCGCGTGCAGCACGGCCGCGACCCGATCGACCGAGGAGAGGCAGTCGGCCAATCCGGGGTAGTTGTCCACCAACCAATTCAGCGCTGCCTGCACCATCACGAAGGCCGAGACCGCTTGCGCGACCTCGCCCAGCGTCATCGAACCGGTCAGGTATTTCGGCGCGCACAGCACCCATCCGACGATCGGCGCGGCCAGCGTATTGCCGTGCGAAATCATCGTGGTCCGCATCCACTGGTGGCATAGTGCCCGCCAGCGGCGGATCACGTCGTCGAAGGCCGAGGTGGTTGCTCCGTGAAGCGCTGCACCGTCCGGGCGCAACGTTACCGCAGTGCTGGCCTCCCGCACCTTCGATGCGACTGCGCGGAACTGCGCCTCCGCGACATTCTTGCCGGCAATGACCCGCAGCATGCGCCGCGCGATCCGGGTCATCGCCAGCGTCAGCACCGCTGAATAGAGCCCAACTGCCATCACGAGGTACTTCGGAACAGTCAGGCTATGGCCGGCGATCTCGACGGCAAGGTCTCCGCCCACGTTCCAGAGGATACCGATGAACGTGACGGCCCCGAGGACTGCCGCCAGAAGGCCGGCCACCAGGGCGACCGGTGCATCGGTCGCGACGCGGACATCCTCGGCGATTCGGTACTCCGGATTTTCGTCTTCATCCGTGTCGAACCGCAGATGGTGGAACCGATTCCCGGCGAGCCAGCGCTCGATGAGTTGCCGCGTCAGCCAGGCCCGCCATTCGCGCTGCAGGGTCATGCGCGACCAGACCGTCATGACGGCCACCGCCACGCTGAGGCCCGCCAACCCGAGGAAGAGCAGCGCTTCGACCTGAAGCGTTGCTCCGTCGCGCCGTTCAAAGGCATTGAAGAAGTCGTGGCTCCAATGGTTGAGCCGGTACTGGATGACGATCTGGGCGACGGTGAACAGCGTCAGCAGTCCGGTGCACCACCATGCGAACCTGGCCCCTGGGCTACGCCAGTAGCCTGAGGCGGTCTGCCAGTAGCGCACAGGTCCAGAAAGCTTTACGTCGCGCGACGCGTGCTCCGGACCTGCATCGGTCATGGCGACCTGATCCCTCTCTGGATCCGCGCGTGCACCCGGCTCCAGCGGCCAATCGGAACGCTCACGGTCGCCCTCGCGACCGTGCTTGCTGCTCCTCAGCGGCGGGGGCTGCGGGTCGCGGTCAACGATCGGTCACGCGGACCATGGAGCGGACGTGAAAGGCGGCGCCAGCCTGCCGTCCAGAACGCGAAGGCTACTTTCCGGTGTTTCTTCCGGCAAGGAAGCCTCCGATCAGCGAGATGGCAAGAAGTTCCATCGGCGACAGGTCTCTCCCCTCACGGAGCGCTCCCAGCAGCGCCAACGGATCCTGCAGGTTGGTGCCCGCCCCAAGGGAGCGAAGCAGCGGCTCAAGGGATTCGGGAAGATCCGGCGTGGCAGGGCGACGTCGCGCCGACCTGGAATGCCAAAGCCAGAGGGTGACACCGCCCAGCGTCGCTGCCACCCCGTAGGAGGCCGAGATCACGAGAGCGGCAAAGGCAGCACCCTCTGACGCGGCGAGGTGCGTGTAGGCTGCGAAGGTGCCGAAGCCGAGGCTGATGACCGCGAGCAGCACCACCAACTCGGCGCCGACTACCGTCACGAGGAACTCGCGCGGTCGCCAGTCACTCGCGGCGACCAGAAGGCGATAGAACCCGCGGAACATGGTCGATCAGTGCCGGGGGCGGCTCATCATGCCGAGGACCATGCCGACAGCGAAGGTGATCAGCACGGCCTTCACCGGACTGCGCGCGATGCTGGCCTCGAGTTCCCCGCCAGCGCTGCTGATGCGCGATTTCACGTCCGCCGCCGTGCTGGCAAGCCCGGCCTTCGCTGCGGAAGCGGCGTCCGAGATATGCCGAGCGCCTCCCTGCGCCTGGGCTTGCAGCATGGCGCTGACGGAGTCGGATAGCCGCGCGAGATCCAGCCGAAGGGCGGCGAGATCCGCTCCTATGTCTCCGGTGGCGCCGTCGGAACTCTTGCTCATCGACATCTCCCTTCTTCAGGACGCTACCTGAGGCATGCCGCCACGCCAAAACCGGCATGGTGGCAGCGCTCACTGCGGCTGAATGCGCGTGATCTTGGAACCGTTGATCGACAGGGAGGCCATCAGCCCCTGCTGGTTGAAGCTGATCGCATAAACGGGTTCGCGCAGCGTGGTCGATGTCATGTTCGCCTGCAGACCCTGGTCGAGCGCGACGACCGTCGGGCCCGTGCCGATCTCCCAGCCGCTCGCAGCGTCGAGCGCGGCGCGCGCTTCATCGGTCATGAAGAACATGGCGAGGCCGGACACCTGTGCGCCGATCGTGAAGCCGAAGGAGGCGCCGGCGATATTGTAGTAGCCGAGCGTTCGATCCCCCGCGATCAGCGCGCCTTGGCCGTATTGGCCGCCCACGATGAAGCCGCCGCTGAGGATGCGCGGGAAGACGAGGATGGACTTGGCTCCGGCAAAGAGCGGGCGGGTGTTCTCCTGCGCACGCAGAGTCCGGAGTGCGCTATCCACCTCGCCGTCAATCTCGGCGCGTGTGGCCGCGTGAGCCGTTCGGGGCGCCAGGCTGAGCAGGGTGGGCGCGAAGGCGAGTGCCGCGCTCAGGGGAAACAGGGTACGGCGCGTGCTCTGGGTCATGGTGTTCTCCTGGTGGGCGGCGCAGTCGCCACCCGACTTTCAGCGCGAGCGTCTGCGGCAATCATCTGATCAGCGTGGGCAGCTATGGTCTTTCGCAGTCTTGCGATGGGGGCGGGACCGCCTTCCATCTCAAGCGAAGCTGCATCCGGGGAGGGGCGCGCCTGTTGGCGCGGCCTCGCACCGGTGCGCGGACAATCGTGGCCGCTGCGGCCTGTCGCCATGGGCTCACCGAAGTCCGAGAAATCCCAGGACGAAGAGAACGATCACCACGAGGCCGACGATGTAGATGATGTTGTTCATGGCCTATCCTTCCAGTTTCGGACCGATTGCACTGCGCGGATTGAGCGGCTTCGCTTCGATGCCAGGGCGGCTCCCTGCGCCGCTGCCGGATGCCCGCTATCCACGACTGCAACGGAACGTGGCGGTCCGGGTTCCATCGGGGTTGGTGGTGGTGCTGGACAGGACCTGTGGCGCACCGCTGTTCATGCAATGGATCTGCGCGCTCCGCGATGCCTCCAGTAATTCCTGGTCGCTGCGATAGCTGTACGCCATGTCGGGACTGAACTGCGGCGACTGCGCACCGGCCATCGTCGTCTGCACGCAGTCGAACTCCACGATCTTGCTGCCATCGCCCGCGGTGGTGAAGCGGCTCGCGCGCGGCACCGCCCGGTACCGGTCGCAGAAGCCCACGGCGGTCTGATTCACCTGCAGCAGGTCCTGGTCGGTCGCATACCGATAGGTGACGCTGGGATTGGTCGATTGCACCTGCTGGGGCGAGCCGTACTGGGGAACGCAGGCCATCAGCGGCAGCGCGGTTACGATCGTGGCGACCGCGATGAGGCGTTGGCGCGCTGTGGCGCCGGGGTGTGTCACGGAATGAACGCCTTCGCCGACGCCGGCTTTGGCGCTGTCGGCGCGTACGACGGCCCTCATGGTCTGAAGCTGTCCCGCAGCGTGTCCTTCACCGACCCGGCGATGTTCTGGACCTTGCCTTCGATCTGCTCGGCCCGCCCGTCGGTCTGCAGCTTGGCGTCACCGACAGCCTGGCCGACGGCTTCCTTGATCTTGCCGGCGACCTGCTTGGCCGCACCGGCGACGCGATCCTTGTCCATTGCAGCAATCTCCATGTTGGGGTTCGGCGACATCACGGCGTGTTGGGTGTCGCTGCACGCTCGATCGCCTGGCCGGTCCTGGCGATGTCTTCGCCGGCGCACGCCGTCCTGTGGAACGCCGCCATGAGCGAGCCGGCCGCCAGCGGCGGCAGCAGCGTCAGGGCCGCCGTCATTGGACGAAGTCGCATGGCCTCGTCCTCCTGGCTTCGATGAATGGGGGGCGTTTGCATGCGAACGGGCTTCAGATACGTCCCGTGAGAAGAAGCAGCAGCAGGACAATCACGATGATTCCCAGGACGCCGCTCGGGAAATAGCCCCCGCTTGCACTATGAGGCCAAGTTGGCAGGACCCCGACCAGCATCAAAATCAATACTACGAGCAGTATGGTTCCGAGATTCATGGAAGGAGCTCCAGAAATTTGCTGATATTGAAATTTATTTGAAAAACCATTAGATTTGACGGGGCAATTTTATAGATATTCGTGGATAATCATAGAAAATATTTCGTGATAAAGGGTTTTTTAGAAAGACAAGAACGTGCGCTTCCATTCTTCGTGACATGGAAGTAAATCGCAAATCCGTGATGGGGTGCGGTGTTTCAGATGGCCCCTTTGTGAAAATTCGGCGCGCCTAATATTGTAGATGTATATCAAGCCGCCTACTGACGATTGCGCGATCGGTCCTGACGCCGGGCAGGTCTGCTGGGGTGACAGGGGATTCCCAGCGGACGGTGGATGGACCTGTCGGGCCAGGCGACATACGTCAGTGAGGGGAGGGGCCGGCTTCAGCGATGAGGCTGTTCCAGGTGGCGCAGCAGGCGTCGACCATGGCGCGGGTGCCAGCGAACAGCGGTCCAGACAGAGCTGGCCTGGGAAATCCGGACAGGCCGATGAGTGGATTTCCTGCCTGACAGCGGCGAAGCTGCCGCGGATCAGCAGCGAACATGACAAAGCGCACACGGCGAAGCCGACATCCGCGCTTGCATCGACGACCACAATGCCGCGCCGAAGCCCTCCCGCTGGACCAAGTCCGCTGACGAGATCCTCGCCGCCATCCAGCGCTTTTGTCTCCGAACCCAGAAAGTCGGAGGAAACATTGGAATCAGGGCACTCGGACGGGGGAGAGACGACCGGCTAGTCGGCGCCGGTGTGGGCGTCAGTGGGCGAAAGGCGGTGGTCGTGCCCGGCATGCTGGCGCTGGAGAGCCGGCAGGACGTGACACTCATCCAAGTGGTAGGGCAGGCCTTCCGATGGCGGCGGATGCCGGAGGCCGGAGGCTCGGCGACGATCAACAGGGTCGCCGCGTCCGAGAAGATCAACGCGTCCTGTGTCTCGCGCGTGCCGCGGCTGACGCGATTGGCGCCGGTTATCTTGCAGGCGGCCCTGGACGACCGGCAGGCGGAGGGGATAACGCTAACAGGGTTGATGGAGCCGTTTCCGCTGGAGCGGGAACGGCAGCAGGCGAGGCTCCGAGGAATGGCAGCTCGAACCATCGACAGCATCGCGATCGTGCCACTACCTGCCTGGCGCGAAGTATGCCACGGTTGTTGAGCTACACGGGAGACGAGCACATGGCTTCTGGAACGGTGAAGTGGTTCAACGCCTCGAAGGGCTTCGGCTTCATCCAGCCCGACGGCGGCGGCAAGGACGTGTTCGTCCACATCACCGCGGTGCAGGCCGCCGGGCTGAACGGCCTCGACGACGGCCAGAAGGTCACCTTTGAGGTGGTCAAGGAGCGCGGCAAGGAGGCCGCGAGCAACCTGAAGCTCGGCTAAGCGAGCGCGACGGTCACCGTCGGTGGCGCTGGTACTTGCGTCGAGGCGCCACCTCGCATGGGCCGTCGCTTCGGAAAAGCCTGGAATGATCCAGGCCGGGCCGGACTGTACGCGCGCCGCGGAGGACGAGGGTGTGTTTTCTGTCGGGCAGAGGGTCTGGCACCGCGACGGCAAGCGCGCCGGGAAGGTGCTG
>JAIYAI010000568.1 GCA_027489135.1 Acetobacteraceae bacterium | reverse complement strand
GTCGCGGCGCTGATCGATCCCGCGGACCCCGCCGACCCGATCGCGCGGCAATACGTCCCCGATGCCGCGGAACTCCTCACCGCGCCGCACGAGACCGACGACCCGACCGCCGACGCCCCCTTCACGCCGGTGACGGGCGTGGTGCATCGCTACCCGGACCGCGCGCTGCTGAAGCCGCTGCTGGCCTGCCCCGTCTATTGCCGCTTCTGCTTCCGGCGCGAAGCGGTGGGCCCCGACGGCGGGCTGCTGACGGAAGCGGAACTCGACGCCGCGCTTGGCTGGTTCGCCGCCAACCCGCAGGTGCGGGAGGCGATCCTGACCGGCGGCGACCCGCTGATGCTCTCGCCGCGGCGGCTGGAACGGATCGTCGCGGCGCTCTCGGCAATGCCGCATGTCGAGATCATCCGCATCCACACACGGGTGCCCGTGGCCGATCCGGAGCGCGTGACGCCGGCGCTGCTCGCGGCGCTCGGGACGGACCGCGCCCTCTATCTCTGCGTCCATGCGAACCATGCACGGGAGTTCACGCCAGCCGCCGCCGCCGCGCTGCGGGCGCTGGCGCCGGTGGCGACGCTGCTCGGGCAGTCCGTGCTGTTGCGCGGGGTGAACGACAGCACTGCGGCGCTGGAGGACCTGTTCCGCGCCATGCTGCGGCACCGGGTGAAGCCCTACTACCTGCACCAGCTGGACCCGGCCCCGGGGACGGCGCGCTTCCACGTGCCGGAGCCGGAGGGGCTGGCGCTGATGGCGGGGCTGCGGCACCGGCTCAGTGGGCTCGGCCACCCGCTCTATGTGCGGGAGACGCCGGGGGGCGGGGGGAAGGTGCCGGTGCGGGGCTGACGGATGGCTGAACCGGATACCGCGCGCCTCGAACGGTTCTTCAAGCCGCAGGTGGCTCTGCTTTTCGTCCTTGTCTTCGGCGCATTCATCACGTGGCGATGGAGCGCGTCGCGGGTCTGCGACGCCACCTGGGCCACGCTCTCCTCAGACGAGATCGAGCGTCAAGCGGTCGCCGTCTACCTTGAAAGGGTATACCTCCTTGAAAGGCTCTACGTGGCGGGCATCGCTTCGGATGACGCCCGGGTCCTCGCGGTCCGGGCGGCGAATCCGAAATGCTGCACCTGGACGATCTGGGATCCGCCCTTCCTGCTCGCTCCCGTAGTCAAATCGCAATATGAGATCACACTGACCATCCGGAGTCCGCCACTGGAACGGGCACGGCCGAGCGACCACATGTCGGTCACGCTGGATGCATGCGGCAGACGCCTGGACGCTCGCGGGCCTGCTTCCTGATGCGCGGCGGCGGCGTCAGGACATCAGCCCCGCCGCCTTCAACGCCTTGCGGATGACCGCCCCCGGATCGGGCCAGCCGCCCTGCTCGGGTTCCGGCTCGGGCATCGGCGCGGCCCCGGGCGAGGCGGCGCCGGGCCGGTGGGCGGTGCCGTCCGCCCCCACCAGGATGATCCCCCGGCCCGGCGCCGGACGCTCCGCGGCCTCCGCCGCCTCGGCCAGGCCGAGGAATTCGACGGCCCGCTGCGGCCCCGGGATCCCGGTGTCGAGGATGAAGGGCATGGTCCGCCCGCCGCGATCCGGCCCGATGCCGGGGTGGATCGGCACGCCGTGGTCCATGCCGGCGACGCCGTTCACTTCCAGCACCACCCGCCCCTGCGCGTCGCGCCAGGCCTGGCGCTGCCCCGCGCCGGTGGGGCCGAGCGGCCCCTGATCCGCGGGTCGCGCCGGGTCCAGGCCATGCAGCGCGGCCCATTGCTTCGCCAGTTCCCGCGCATTGACCGGCCGCACCGTGCCATCCGCCTCGCCCTGCCAGATCGCCACCCGCGGCCAGCGCGCGGTGCCCGGCGGGGCGGCCGCCCGCACGAGGCCGGCCCAGGCCTCCGCGCTGCGCGGCCGGCCCGAGGCCATCGCCTCGAAGGCCTCCTGCACGTTGCCGGCGGACCCATGCGGCAGGCCCGCGAAGATCACACCGGCAGCGAAGATATCCGGATGCGTCGCCAGCAGCGACGCCGCCATCGCCCCGCCTGCCGACAGTCCCGTGACGCAGACCCGCGCCTGGTCGAGCCCATGCGCCGCGACCAGGTGCGCAACCATGGCGCGGATCGAAGCCGCCTCGCCCTGGCCGCGCGACGTGTCGCCGGGCTCGAACCAGGAGAAGCAGTTGCCCGGGTTGTTCTGGCGCCGCTGCTCCGGCAGCAGCAGCGCGAAGCCGTGCGCCGTGGCGAGGGCGGACCAGCCGCAGCCATGGTCGAAGCCGGCGGCGTCCTGGGTGCAGCCATGCAGCGCCACCAGCAGCGGCGCGCCGGCGGGCAGGTGCTCCGGGATGAAGACCCGCATCCGCAGCGCGCCGGGATTAGGGCCGAAATTCTCGATATCCGTCAGCGTGTCCGGCGCCGCCGCCCCGTGGTGCTGGCCCTGGGGCATGGCGTGGCGGGCACGGCGGACGAGGTCGGCGAGCGGCAGGCGAGGTTTGCGCATGGCGCGCTCTCCGTCAGGGTGTCAGGTAACAGCGCGGCAGGAACTGTCGGGTTTGCTGCAGCGCAGCACATTTCGGCGTGCGGCGTCGCAATACGAGCCTCGATCCGATGATGGACATCGGACCGCCCCACCAACAAGCTGGCGAGATGCCCCTCTCCCTCTCCCGCCGTGCGACCCTTGGCTTGCTGACCGCGGTGCTCGCCCGCCCGGCCCTCGCCCAGGCGCCAGGCCGGCGACACGTACTTGTGCTCGGCGCCGGCATGGCGGGGCTGACCGCGGCGCTGTCCCTGCTGCGAGCGGGTCACGAGGTGACGGTGATTGAATGGCAGGACCGGGTGGGCGGGCGGCTGCTCTCCCTGCCGATCGGCGCGGGGCAGGTCAGCGAGGCCGGCGGCGGCCATTTCCGCGCCAACATGCCCTATGTGCTGCACTACCTGCGCCAGTTCCGGATGCCACTGATCGGGCTGAACGACGGGTTGCCGACCTACCATGTGAAGGGGCGGCGCATCGCCTCGGCCAACCTGGCGAACTGGCCCATTCCGCTGAACGCCGAGGAGCGGGGGATGACCGTCGCCGGCAATCTCTGGCGCTACCTGATCCGTGCGGGGCTTGATACGGACACGGTGCTGGACGCCGCCTGGCCGCGTGACCTTGGCATGCTGGACCTGCTGGATAGGACGACGCTCGGCGACCTGCTGCAGGCGCAGGGCGCGTCGGAGGCCTTCCTGGATGTCTTCGACGCCCATGCCGGCACCGGCACCCGGGGCGGCCAGGCGCTCTGCAACATCCCCGACCTCGCCTATCACTTCGGCGACCAGGCGATCGTCCGCGTCGCCGGCGGCAACGAGCGCCTGCCGCAGGCCATGGCGGCGGCGGTGGGGTCGGCCCGCATCGCGCTCGGCTGCAAGGTGGTCGCCATCGACCAGGCCGGGCCGGAGGTGCGGGTGCAGGCGGCGAACGGGCGGGAATTCCGTGGCGACGCGGTGATCTCCACCCTCGGCTCCACCGTGCTGCGCGACGTCGCCGTCACGCCCGCCCTCTCGGCGCCGAAGCAACGCGCGCTGGAGACGGTATTCTGGGAGAAGACGGTGAAGGTGGTGGTGCAGACCGCGACCCCGTCCTGGCTGGCGCGCGGCATGCGCGGCTGGCCGGTGATGGGCGGCGACCGGCCCTGGGAACGGATCATCGACCTCACCGGCAACGAGGGTGGCGGGCACGGCAACATCTTCTTCTACCTCAACGGCGACAATGCCGAGGCGGTGGCATCGCAGGACCCCGCGACCCGCGCCCAGGCCTTCGTGGACCGCTTCCGGGCGGAGGTTCCGGACTTCATCGACCGGACCACCTTCGTCGAGGCCTTCGCCTGGGGTGAGCAGCCCTGGATCCGCGGCAGCTTCGGCCTGCTGCCCCGCGGCGGCGGCTGGGTCGTCGCGGAATGCGCGCGGCCGGAGGGACGGCTGCATCTCGCCGGCGACTGGACCACCCTCAAGTCCGGCTGGGTGGAGGGCGCGATCGAGAGCGGGCTGCGCGCGGCGCGTCAGGTCGACCCCGCGGCGCGGGCGGAGGGCAACCCGCGGATCCGGCAGGAAGGGCTGTGATCAGCGCGGCGTGACGGCCACCACGGCCTCGTTCCGGCGCAGCGGCGGCAGGGTCCAGGGCGGGTCGTAGAACCAGTCGAAAGGCGCGCCGGCGGGCTGCCAGCGCGTGGCCCCGAGGGCGGCCATCAGGGCGGCACGCTGCTCCGCGGCGGCGGAAGCGCTGGGCACACCGGCGTAGCGCAGCACGGCGACGGTCTCGGCGGGGGCTTCCACGATGGTGACGCGGTCGTCCTTCGGCACCGGCAGGGTCTCGCGCGTGTAGGCGGCCGGCAT
>JAIYAI010000498.1 GCA_027489135.1 Acetobacteraceae bacterium | reverse complement strand
GCCCTTCCTGCCCGCGATCCCGCTGCTGAAGGTGCTGGAGTTCTGGCTGCTGGCGCACCACCACTACATCTGGGCGGCGGTGCTGATCATCGGTGGCAAGGTGGTGGGCGCGGCCTTCGCCACGCGGGTCTACGCCATCGCCAAGCCGAAGATGCTGCAGGTGCGCTGGTTCGCCCGCGCGGATGCCTTCGTGCAGCGCATGCTGGCGCTGGGCCATGCGCTGGTGGCGCGGATTCCCGGGCTGGCCGCGGCGCGGCACGCCGTGAAGGACGGGATGGCGCGGGCGAAGATCGCGCTCGGCCTGCGGATGCTGCGCCTCCGGCGCTGGATGCAGAATGACGGGCCGTCCTGGGTGCGGCGCTTCATGGCGGCGCGGCGGCATGCGCGGCGGGCGCGAGGTTGACAGGGAGGGGGATCTGTGACTTTATTCCTGTCGACACTGGGCGATTTGCGTCCGGTTTCGCCCGGGACGGGCAGGCGATTTTGTCCGTCACATCGCACTGCCCATTGATTTCGTTGAATTGAAGCCTTTCAGGCCGCGGCCAGGGTGGCATCCAGCGGCGCGTTGAGCGGCACCCCCGGCACGCGGATTCCCGCCGGCCGGCCCCGGGCCGTGGCGCCCTGCCAATGCGCGGTGAACACTTCCGGCAGCGCCGGCGCGTCGTCGAGCGCGAGCCAGAGCCGGAACAGGTGCCGCCGCTTCTCCTGCTCGGCGAAGTCCTCGAAGGCGGTGCGGCTGTGCAGCACCCAGTGGTTGGACAGGAACTGGATGTCGCCGGGGCGGAATTCCATGTCGAGATGGATCTCCGGGCTTTCGGCCAGGCTGTCGAGCAGGTCGCAGGCGGCCTCGATCTCCGGCGTCAGGCGGGGCACGTCGTCGAAGCGCTGCGCCTTGCGCATGGCGCTGCGGACATAGGTGGTGGCGAGCCCGCCATCAGGCGTCGGGTTGAAGACCGGCACGGCGTACCATTCCTGCGCGCCGTCCGGCACCTCGCCGCGGCGGTCGCGGTAGACCGGGTTCATCAGCGCGGCGACCAGCTTCGGGTCGCGCGCCAGCATCGCGTTGTGGATCGCCGCCGAACTGGCGATGGAGGAAAGCCCGCCGGCGCGCGAGGGCTTGAGGCAGAGCAGCCCCACGGCGTCGGAACTGTCGGTGTGGTAGGGCAGCCGCGCCGCGGTCTGGTAGCCGCGGCCGGTGGGCTTGGCGTAGTCGACGCCGATATCCTTCACATGCCCCAGGATATGGCCCATGGCGTTCTGGGAGACGGGCTCCCCCAGCTTTGCGCCCAGGCCGAAATAGGCGATCGCGCATTGCCGCGGCGACCATTCGTGCACGGGCACGCCACGGATCAGGATGAAGCCGCGGCCCCTGGTCAGCGCGTGCTTCGTCTCGGCGACCAGCGGCGCGAGGGAGGTGGCCTTCAGGTCCTCCGGCCCGATCGCGGCGATGTCGATGCCGGTGCGGTCGAGCGCGGCGACGGCGCCTTCCAATTCCTTGATCTGGGCGGGCGAGAGTTCGCGGATCCATTCGGACCGGCGCTGCTGCATCTCGGGCCCGGTCCAGACGAAGGGGCCGCTGACGGGGCGCGGGGTCGGGTGCATGGGCGTCCTCCGGTGTTCTTTGGAGGAAGCATCCACCCCAGCCCGGGTCAGCGCAACGGCGGCGCCAGCACCTTGTCGCGGTAGTTGCAGTGGGCGACGGCGGGGCAGCGCCAGCATTCCGGCGCCCGCGCCTTGCAGACATAGCGGCCGTGCAGGATCAGCCAGTGATGCGCGTCGCGCAGCAGGTCCGCTGGGCACTTGCGGACCAGGCCGTCCTCCACCTCCCGCGGGGTCTTGCCGGGGGCGAGGCCGGTGCGGTTGCCGATGCGGAAGATGTGCGTGTCGACCGCCATGGTCGCCTCGCCGAAGGCGACGTTGAGCACGACGTTGGCGGTCTTGCGGCCGACGCCGGGCAGCGCCTCCAGCGCCTCCCGGTCGCGTGGGACCTGGCCACCATGCTGCTCCACCAGCATCGTCGCCAGCGCCGCGACGTTGCGCGCCTTGCCCTGCCACAGGCCGATGGTGCGGATATGCGGGCCGATCCCGGCCTCCCCCAGCGCCGCCATCGCGGCAGGGGTGGGTGCCGCGGCGAAGAGGGCGGGCGTGCACTTGTTCACCGCCGCATCGGTGGTCTGGGCGGAGAGCACGACGGCGACCAGCAGGGTGAAGGGGTCGGCGTAGAGCAGTTCCGTCTCCGGCGCGGGATTGCTGACCGCGAGCGCGCGGATGAAGGCGGCGGCCTGCTCGGCGTTCATGCGGCGGGCGCGGCGCGGTTCGGTGGCGGTGCCGTGCAGCGGGGGGCTGGGCTTGCGAGGCATCCGCGCGGCTTAGGGCAGAACGGCGGGAGACGGAATCCGGTCCCTCACGCCACCGGGAGACATTTTCTGACTAGACCTACTCATTCACTAGATTTTATAGATTCCATGGGTGTGAACAGGGGAGCAGGATCCAGCATGCGACGCCGTTCTCTCCTGGGCGCCCTGGCCGTCGCCCCGCTGCTGGCCCACCCCGGCCTCGGTCGCGCCGATGCGGGCTGGCGTCCCGCGCGGCCGGTGCGGCTGGTCGTCCCGGTTTCCGCCGGCGGCAGCCAGGACGCGGTGGCGCGCATCATCGCCCAGCCCATGGCCTCCGCCCTGGCGCAGAGCGTGGTGGTGGAGAACCTGCCGGGCGCGGCGGGCAACCTCGGCTTTCAGACCGTCGCGCGGGCGCGGCCCGACGGCACCACCTTGCTGGCGGGCTCCGACGGGCTCTCGATCAACAAGTCGCTCTTTCCTCGCCTTGGCTTCGACCCGGTGGAAGGCTTCGCCCCTGTCTCCTGGGTGGTGAAGGTGCCGCAGATCCTCGTGGTCCGCGCCGACAACCCGGCATCCGATCTCGGCGCCTTCCTCGCGGCCGGCCGGCGCGGCGAACCGCCCGCCGTCGGCACCACGGGGGTCGGCAGCCTTGCCCATCTGCTGGGAGAGGTCATCCAGGACACCGCGGGCCTTCGCTGGATCCATGTGCCCTATCGTGGCGGCGCGCCGGCGGCGAATGATCTGCTCTCCGGCACCATCGATGCCGCCCTCCTGAACATCGGTGCGGCGACGGGGTTGGTGAAGCAGGGCAGCTTCCGGGCCCTCGCCGTCTCCGCGGCGGAGCGGGTGCGCGCGCTGCCCAGCGTGCCGACGCTGCAGGAGGCGGGGCTGGCGATCGGCGACGTGGTGGGCTGGCACGGCATTGTCGCGCCCGCCGGCACGGATCCGGCCACCTGCGCCCGGCTGGACGAGGCGGTGCAGGCGGCGTTGGCCATCCCGAGCATCGGCAACCGCCTGCTCGCCCTGGGGCTCGAGCCCGTGGCGGAAAGCCGCGACGCGCTGGCCCAGACCATCCGGCACGATGCGGAACGCTGGGGCGTGGTGATCCGCCGGGCGCGCATCGCCCCGGTGTGACTCCTCAGGCGACGCTGCGTCCGCCATCGACGAAGAGATTGACCCCGTTGATGTAGGTCCCGGCGTCGGAACACAGCAGCAGCGCCGCGCCGGCGAGATCATCGGGGCGGCCGAGCCGCCCGGCCGGGATCCGCTGTGCCAGGGCTTCGCCCTCCACCGCCATCTGCGACCGGTTGCGCGCGGTCAGGATCGCGCCGGGGGCGAGGTTGTTCACCGTCACGCCCTGGCCACCGAACTGCCGCGCCAGGTTCCAGGCCCAGTTGAGCTGCGCCGCCTTGGTGCCGGCATAGACCAGCATCTGCGGATGCGGGCGGATCTGCTGCACGCTGCCGATGGTCACCACCCGGCCCCAGCCGCGCGCCGCCATGGGCGGCACCAGATCCTGCAGAAGCTCCAGCACGGTGCGCAGGTTCACGGCGACCTGGCGGTCGAAATGCTCGCGCGTGATGGCGGCATAGTCCTCGGGCAGTTCGATCGAGGCGTTGAGCACCAGGATGTCCACGGGCGACCAGGCCGTGACGGCGGCGGCGAGGGCGTGGCCGGCCTCGTCCCGCGCGAAGTCCTGGCCGAAGGCGCGGGCGGTGCCGCCGGCCCGCTCGATCTCGGCGACCACGCCGGCGGCGTCCGCGGCTTCCTCCGGCGTGCCGGCGTGGTGGATGGCCAGCCGCGCCCCGGCACCGGCGAGCGCGAGGGCGATCGCCCGCCCGATCTCCCGCCGCGCGCCGGTGACAAGGGCCGTGCGGCCATCCAGGCGGAAGCGGTCGAGCGTGTTCAACGGCATGGTTTTCCCCCTCGTCGCCAAGGCTGGCGCCCCGTGGCGGGCCTGCTACGCTCCGCCCAACGAACGGAGGACGTCCACGTGCAGTTCGGCATCTTCGACCAGAACGACCGTGGCCCCCTGCCCCTGCAGGAGCACCTGGAAGCCCGGCTGCGCCTGGTCGCGCTCTACGACGAACTCGGCTTCGACCGCTACCACGTCAGCGAGCATCACGCGACGCCGCTCTCCGCGACGCCGGCGACCGGTGCGTGGCTCGGCGCTGTGGCGCAGCGGACGAAGCGCATCCGCTTCGGGCCGCTGGTCTATATCCTGCCGATCCGCCACCCGCTGCAGGTCGCGGAGGAGGTCGCGCTGCTCGACCAGATGTCGGGCGGGCGCTTCGACCTCGGCGTCGGGCGCGGCATCTCGCCCTACGAACTCGGCTATCACGGCGTGAATGCGGCGGAGAGCCCGGCGATGTACCGGGAGGCGCTGGAACTCCTGCTGATGGCGATGACGCAGGACAGCGTGACCTTCACCGGCCAGTGGTGGTCCTGCGAGGACGTGCCGATCGCCATGCAGCCGAAGCAGCAGCCGCATCCGCCGCTGTGGTACGCCTGCGCGACGCCGGAAGCCGCGGTCTGGCCGGCGCACAACGCGGTCAACGTGGTGTGCAACGCACCGGCGCCGCGGGTGGCCGAGATCGTCAAGCGCTACCAGGCGGAATGGGAAGGCGCGGGGCGCCCGGGCGGCGTGCTGCCGCGGCTCGGTCTCTCGCGCGCCATCGTCATTGCCGATACGCCGGATGCGGCGCTGGAGGCGGCGCGGCGCGGCTGGCGGCGCTACGAGGACAGCTTCCACCGGCTCTGGCGCAAGCATGGCGGCGCGCCGATCAACGCCCGGGTCGGCCCCGACTTCGCGGAGACGCAGGCCGCCGGCATGGGCTTCTGCGGCACCGCGGCGCAGGTGCGCGACGCACTGTTGGCGCAGGTGGAGGCGACGGGGGTGAACTACGTCGTCAGCCGCTTCGCCTTCGGCGACCTGACCGAGGCGGAGAGCGCGCGGTCGGCGGAGCTGTTTGCCCGCGAGGTGATGCCGGCGCTGCGCGAGCGGCGCGCGGCGATGGCGGCTGAGTAAGTCCGAAACCGTCTGGGAGTGAGTCCGATGGCCTTTCCGTTGCCCGAGTCCAACCCCGAGGCGCTCGGCCTCGATCCCCGTGCCCTCGGCCGCATGTGCGCCGTGATCGAGCGGCACATCGCCGAGGGGCATCACCCCGGCGCGCAGGTCGCGGTGGCGCGGCACGGCAAGCTGGCGCTGTTCCGCAGCTTCGGCCACGCGAAGGTGGCGCCGGACAAGGTGGCCGACGCCCGCAGCGTCTTCCTGATGTATTCCAACACCAAGGTCGTCACCGCCGCGGCGGTGTGGATGCTCGCCGAGGACGGGCTGATCCGCTTCAACGATCCGGTCGCGCTGCACGTCCCGGAATTTGCCGCGAACGGCAAGGGCGACATCACCGTCCTGCAGCTTCTGACCCACCAGGGCGGCTTCCCCTCGGCGATGGTGCCGGAAAGCTGCTGGGAGGATCACGCGGCGCTGCGCAAGGCGGTGTCGAACTTCACCCTGGAATGGACCCCGGGCACGAAGGTCCGCTACCACCCGGCCGCCGCGCACTGGGTCGCCGCCGTGCTGATCGAGGCGGTGACGGGCAAGGATTTCCGCACCTTCATCAAGGAGCGGGTGACCGGGCCGCTGGGCCTCGCCGACGAGATCTTCGTCGGCCTGCCGGCGGATCAGCTCGACCGCGCGGCCGACATCTACGACCCGAAGGTTGACGGCGCCTACGTCCCGCGGGCGGGGGAGAATACCGCGGCGCATCATGCGGCGGGCATCCCGGGCGGCGGCGGCTATGGCAGTGCCCGCGGCATGGCGGCCTTCTACCAGATGCTGGCCCAGGGGGGCGTGCTGAACGGCGTGCGGGTGCTGTCGCCGCGGACGATCGAGTTCGTGACGCGCAACTTCACCGGCGACCGCATCGACGAATACATGGGCCTGCCGATGTGCCGCGGCATCGGGCCGCATTCGCGGGGCGACTATCCGGTCGCGCGGGGTCTCGGCACCGTCGCGCATCCGCGCACCTTCGGCCATGGCGGCGTGGGATCGTCCTATTGCTGGGCAGACCCGACCAGCGGCGTCTCCTTCGCCTTCTTCTCCAACTGCCGGCAGACCGAGGACTTCCACAACAAGCGCATGGATGTCGTCAGCAGCCTGGCCCACATGGCCATTCTTCCCGCATGAAGATCTATGGCATTCCCCAGTCCCGCGCCGCGCGGTGCCTCTGGATGGCGCGCGAGCTCGGTATCCCGCACGAGAACGTGCCGGTTCACTTCAAGGACACGAAGGGCTCGCCCGAACTGCTGAAGGCGAACCCCAACGCCCGCATCCCGGCGCTGGAGACGGATGACGGCTTCACGCTGTTCGAGAGCATGGCGATCAACCTCTATCTGGCGAAGAAGCACGGCGGCCCGCTGGCCCCGGCTTCGCTTGAGGAAGACGCGGTGGCGACCCAGTGGAGCTTCTGGGTCATGACCGAGATCGAGAAGCCCGTGCTGCTGGTGCTGCTGCACACGATCGGCATGGCGCCGGCCGAGGATGCGGCGCTGGAGAAGGCGCGGGCCGACCTGCAGCGGCCGCTCGGCGTGCTGGACCGGGAGCTTGCCGGCAAGGAGTGGCTGATGGGCGGGCGCTTCACGGTCGCCGACCTCAACGTCGCCTGCGTTCTGGCCTGGGCGAAGGGCGCGAGGATCGACCTCGGGCCCTTCCCGAACGTCGCGGCCTGGCTCGGGCGGTGCCTCGCGCGGCCGGCCTTCAAGGGGTAGGCGGCGGCCGCTCCCCAGGGTCGAGGCGACGGATGACCCGGCAGGGATTGCCGGCGGCGAAGACGCGCTCGGGCACCGGGCGCGTCACCACGCTTCCGGCCCCGATGGTGCTGCCGGCGCCGATCGTTACGCCAGGCTGCAGGATCGCTCCGCCACCGATCCAGGCTTCGTCGCCGATCGAGACGGGTCGGGCCCGCGTCACGTAGCGGCGCCCTCCCACCGGGGCCGGCAGCAGCCGCTCCCGCGGGTCCAGCGGATGCGTCGCGGTATAGACCTGCACCGCCGGGCCGATCAGGACCCCGCTGCCGATGGTGATGGGGCCGCAGTCCAGGAAGACGCAGTTGCCGTTGACGAAGACATCGTCGCCGATGTGCAGGTGGACGCCGTAGTCGACGAAGAGCGGCGCCTCGATCCAGACCCGTTCGCCGCAGGCGCCCAGCAGGGCGCGGAGGATGCGGGTCTTGCCGGCAAGGTCCTCGGACGGCGTGTCGGCGAAGGCACGCACCAGGCGTCGCGCCTGGTGATAGAGGGCGAGCAGTTCCGGGTCGCGGGTGTCGTAATCCTCGCCCGCCAGCATCTTTTCCCGCTCTGTCGCCATGCCGACTACTCCACCCTGAGGGCCGCGCCCGCAGCAAAGGGGGCCAGCGGCAATGCCGCCGCGACCAATGCGCCCAGCAGCATCAGGTAGGGCCGCGCCTCCTGCCCCGCTGCCGCGGCCTCGATCCCCGCGGCGCCGAAGATCACCGCCGGGATGGCCAGCGGCAGCACCAGCAGCGGCAGCAGCACGCCGCCGCGCCGCGCGCCGAGTGTCAGCGCGGCCCCCGCCGTGCCGAGCAGGGAGAGGAACGCCGCGGCGAGCCCGAGCGCCAGCATGGCCGCGCCCCAGGCCTCGGTGGGCAGGTTCAGCATGGCCGCCGCGATGGGCGTGGCGGCCAGCAGCGGCAGGCCGGTGGTCAGCCAGTGCGCCGCCGCCTTGGCCGCCGCGATCGCCGCGGGCGGCAGGCCGGAGAGCAGAAGCTGGTCCAGCGACCCGTCCTCGGCATCCGCGCCGAACATGCGGTCCAGCGGCAGCAGCGCGGCCAGCAGCGCCGCGGCCAGCAGGGCGCCGGGGGCGAGGCGGGCGAGCGCTTCCGGCGCAGGTCCGATGCCGAAGGGGAACAGCGCGGCGACGAGGACGAAGAACATCACCGCCGCCAGCGTGTCGGCGGGGTGGCGCAGGGCGAGGCGGAGTTCCCGGCCGAGCAACGCGAGCCAGCCCCTCACAGCCGAAGCTCCCCCGCATCGGGCAGCGGCAACGGAAGATGCGTCGCGGCGATGACCATGCCGCCCGCCGCACGATGCCGCGCGAGCAGCGCGCCGAGACGATCGACGGAGGCGACATCGAGCCCCGTCGTCGGCTCGTCCAGCAGCCAGAGATCGGCCGGCGCCAGGGCCAGCCGCGCCAGCCCGAGGCGGCGCTTCTGTCCGGCGGAGAGCACACGTGCCGGCAGGTCCGCCAGCGCGGCGAGGCCGAGCGCGTCGAGCGCCGGGTCCGGATCGCCGCCCCAGAGCCGGGCGAAGACATCGAGGTTCTCGCGCGCCGTCAGTGCCGGCTTCAGCGCGTCCCCATGGCCCACGTAACGCAGCCGCCGCGCATGGGCTGCGCGGTCGGTCAGCGCATCCTCGCCGGCCCACAGCAGAAGTCCCTCGGCCGGCGCGATCAGCCCGGCCAGCAGCCGCAGCAGGCTGGATTTCCCGGCGCCGTTCGCGCCCGTCAGCAGCAGGGCGGCGCCGGGAGCAAGGGCGAAGGACAGGCCGGCGAAGACCACCCTCTCGCCCCGCAGGCAGGCGAGGTCGCGCGCCTCAAGCATCGGATCCCCCGGTCCCCCCGGTTTCCCATTGGGGCTCACCGATGGACCGTCAACCCCCTTCGTGCTTAAAGCGGGCCGCGCCGCACCGCTGGAGCGTGCGGCCTCGATAAGGAAGGCCCCCGGACCATGCGGATGATCGGGCAGGACAGCCTGAAGACCCGCCGTACCCTGTCGGTGGACGGCAAGACCTACAACTATTTCAGCCTGCCCGAGGCGGCGAAGAGCATCGGCGACATCAGCCGCCTGCCCTTCAGCCTGAAGGTCCTGCTGGAGAACATCCTCCGCTACGAGGATGGCCGCAGCTACACCGTGAACGACGCCAAGGCTGTCGCGGAATGGGTGCAGCAGGGCCGTTCGGAGAAGGAGGTTCCCTTCCGTCCCGCGCGCATCCTGATGCAGGACTTCACCGGCGTGCCCGCCGTGGTCGATCTCGCCGCCATGCGCGACGGCATCATCAAGCTCGGCGGCGAGCCGAAGAAGGTGAACCCGCTGGTCCCGGTGGATCTGGTCATCGACCACTCCGTCATGGT
>JAIYAI010000536.1 GCA_027489135.1 Acetobacteraceae bacterium | reverse complement strand
GATGGTGATCACCGCGCCGATGGTGGGGCCAAGCGCCACGTAGAGCCCGCCGACGACGACGGCAAACACCATCTGCAAGGAGACCGAGATGCCGCTGACCGTGTCTGGCGAGACGAACATCTGGTACTGGCAGTAGAGCGCGCCGGACATCGCCGTCATCATCGCGGAGATCACGGTGATCTTGAGCTTCTCGGCGGTGACGTTGACGCCGGCGGCGGCGGCCGCATCCTCGTCCTCGCTGATCGCCTCCAGCGCATAGCGCATCATGCTGCGCTCGACGGCGTACCAGATCACGAGGCCGGCGGCCCAGACGGCCAGGGCGATGAGGTACCAGGTCGCCTTGTCGGTGAACTGGAAGGCGATGATCGATGACCCGCCCGGCACGCGGTCTGGCGTGTAGCCCAGCGAGCCGCCGGTGAGGCCGCGGGTGGCGACGATCACCTGCAGCACGATGCCGGAGAGTGCGAGGGTGACCAGGGCGAAATAGTGCCCGGTGATGCGGAAGCGGAAGCAGGGCCAGGCGACGACCAGCGCCAGGGCGGCGGCGCAGAGCAGGCCGAGCGGAATGCCGAGCCACGGTGAAAGGCCGAGGTTGTTCCAGGCCAGCGCGGTGACATAGGCGCCCACGCCCATGAAGCCGCCATGGCCCAGCGAGACCAGGCCGAAGCGGCCCATCATGCTCCAGGAGGTGTAGGCGAACGACCAGATCAGGATGGTGATCATGATGTGCATCGGGTAGGGCGCGCCCCACGCGAGCGGCAGGATCACCAGCGCCGCGGCGGCGGCGGCCCAGAGGCCGGCCTTGCCTTTCGGGATGGCGTTCATGAGCGCCTCGCCAGCAGGCCCTCGGGCCGGACGAACATCATGGCGATGAAGAAGACGAAGGCGAAGACGTAGCCCCATTCGAGGTCGAGGAAGAGGCCGCCGACCGAGATCAGTTCGGCGAAGATGAAGGCCGCGATGAAGCCGCCCAGCATGTTCCCGAGGCCCCCCATGACGCAGATCATGAAGATGATCGGCCCGAAGGACAGCCCGACGAAGGGATGCACGTCGTACTGCAGCACCAGCAGGCAGGCCGCGAGGCCCGCGAGGCCGCCGCCCACCGCCGAGGTGATCAGGTAGATCCGCCGCGTATCCACCCCCATCAGCGCCATGATCTGCCGGTCCTGGGAGATCGCGCGGATCGCCGTGCCCGTATAGGTCCGGCTCAGGAACAGCCAGACCGCCAGCATCCCCGCCAGGGCGCAGCCGAAGGCCAGCAGCCGGGCATAGCTGATGAAGATGTCGCCGACCTCGATCACCGGCAGCCGGAGGCCGAGGTTGCGGAACTCGATCCCGAAGGCGACCGTCGCGAAGCTCTGCAGGAAGAACAGCACGCCGCCGGTGGCCAGGAGCTGGTTGATCGGCTCCGCCCCCAGCAGCGGCGAGATCACCAGCACGTGCAGCAGCACGCCCAGCACCGCCACCACCGCGATCGCCGCCGGCACCGCCAGCCAGAGTGGCCAGCCATAGGCGCTCGCGAAGTAGTAGATCGCGTACATGCCGATCATCACGAGCTCGGCGTAGCAGATCCACACCACGTCGATGACGCCGAAGATCAGGTTCAGCCCCAGCGCCAGCAGCGCCAGCACGCCGCCGAGCAGGAGGCCGTTCACCACCGCCTCCAGCAGGAAGATGTCGAAGATTCCCATCCCGTCCTCTCCGGTTCGGGTCAGATGCCGAGATAGGCTTCGCGGACGCTTTCGTTCGCCGCGAGTTCCGCCGCCGTGCCGCTCATCCGGATGCTGCCGGCATCGAGCAGGTAGGCGCGGTCCACCACGCGCAGCACCTGCTGCACGTTCTGCTCCACGATCAGCACGGTCAGCCCGGATTCGCGGATGCGCTTCACCAGCTCGAAAACCTGCTGCACGATCACCGGGGCGAGGCCGGCCGAAGGCTCGTCCATCAGCAGGATCTTCGGCGAGGACATCAGCGCCCGGCCGATCGCGCACATCTGCTGCTCGCCGCCCGACATGGTGCCGGCAAGCTGGCTGCGGCGCTCCTTCATGCGGGGAAAGAGGTCGTAGACGAAGTCCAGCCGCTCCGCGAAGCGGGCCCGCGCGCTCGGGATGAAGGCGCCCATGCGCAGGTTCTCCTCCACCGTCATGCGGGGGAAGAGGCGCCGGTTCTCCGGAACATGGGCGATGCCGAGCTCGACGATCCGGTGCGCGGGCACGCTGGCGAGGTCCGTGCCCTCCCAGGTGATGGTCCCGGCGCGCGGCCGGATCAGGCCGGAGATCACGCGCATCAGCGTGGTCTTGCCGGCGCCGTTCGGTCCGATCACCCCCACGGCCTCGCCCAGCCGCACCTCGAGCGAGACGCCGAACAGGGCGCGGAAGCCGCCATAGCCGGCATCGACGGCGTTCAGCTGCAGCATGGGTCGGGCTCCGTCATGCCCGCCCCGCGGAGGCGGCCTCGTGCGCGGCCTCGGCATCCGTGCCGAGATAGACCTCGATGACGCGTGGGTCCCGCACCACCGCGGCCGGCAGCCCCTCGGCGATCTTGATGCCGTGGTCCAGCACCATCACCCGGTCCACCACGCGCATCAGCACGCCCATGATGTGCTCGACCCAGATGATGGTGATGCCGAGTTCGGCACGGATCCGCCGCAGCATGTCGGCGGCCTGGTCCATCTCATGCTCGTCGAGGCCGCCGAGACTCTCGTCGGCCAGCAGCAGCTTCGGCCGCGTCGCCAGCGCCTTGGCGAGTTCGAGTTTCTTCAGCCCCGCCGCGCCCAGCCCGTCCACCACCGCGCCGGGGTCGGTCGGCAGCCCGACCATCGCCAGCGCCTCCCGCGCCGAGGCCTCGGCCTCCGCCCGCGGCAGCCCGCCGCCGAAATGCGCGGCGAGGACGGCGTTCTCCACGATGGAAAGCCGCTTGAAGGGGCGCGGAATCTGGAAGGTCCGGCCGATGCCGGAGCGGATGATCGCATGCGGCGCGGTGCCGCCGATCTCCCGCCCCTCGAACCGGATGGATCCCCCATTCGGCACCAGCGTGCCGGAGAGCATGTTGAAGATCGTGCTCTTGCCCGACCCGTTCGGCCCGATCAGGCCGAGGATCTCGCCCTTCGCCACGGCGAAGGAAACGTCGCCGACGGCGGTGAAGCCGCCGAAGCGCTTGGTCAGTCCCTGGACCTCGAGCATCAGCCGGGGCCGCCCCCCTGCCTGTCGCGGCGCACCGACCGGCGCCTAGCGCAGCGCGTAGGGGTTGCCCGCGGGCAGCGGAAGGGTCGGCGGGCGCTTGGCCTGGCTGCGCGGCCAGACCACGTCGGTGCCGTCGGCGGTGTATTCGACGATCACCGGGAAGGCCCGCGCATTCTGCCCGGCCATCGGCCCGTCGGCGTTGAACCGCGCGCCGAAGCCCAGCATCGTCCCGCCCTCCGGCAGGTCGATGTCGACGGAGGCCTTGCGCAGCGCCTCCGCGTCGATGCCGCCATACTGGCGGATCGCCCGCGGCAGCACCTGGGTGAAGAAGAGATAGGTGTTGGACGCCGCCATGCCGACATGGGCCGACCGCACCCCGGTGCCGGGCTGCGCCTTGTCGTAGGCCTCGCCGATGCTGCGCACCATGTCCGCGAGACCGGGCGCGAGGGAGGCCTGGTTGGCCAGCCAGATCGAGATCGGGTCGACGTTGAAGAAGCCGACGACGTCCTGGCCCAGCGCCTCGCGCAGCTTGTCAGGCACGCCGTAGCCGGCGCCGTGGCCGATCAGCGCGCGGAAGCGCAGGCCGCCCTCGCGCGCCTGGCGCAGGAACAGGGTGATGTCGGGGTTGTAGCCGGTGTGCAGGATCACGTCGGGCCGGGCGCGGCGCAGCTTGGTCACCAGCGCGGAGAGGTCGGGCGCGGTCGCCGAATACCCCTCCTTCAGCACCACCTTCAGCCCGTTGCGCTTGGCGCCTTCCTCATTGCCGCGGGACACGTCGACGCCATAGGCGCCGTCCTCGTAGATGATGGCGACGTTGGTGTCCTTCGGGTCCTTGCCGAACTTCTCCTTGGCATAGGCCGCGACGAAGTCGGTCGAGGCCTCGCCGAACTGCCGCCCCGCCGGCTGCGGGCGGAAGACGAAGCGCAGGTTGCGGTTCTCCAGCACCGTCGAGGCGATGCAGGTCGTGATCCACATGTACTTCCGCAGCTGCTCGATGCGCGCGGCGACGGGCACGCACTGGGCCGAGGAGAAGAAGCCCAGCAGCATGTCCACCTTTTCCTGCTCGATCAGGCGGACGGATTCGTTGATGGCGACTTCGGGCTTGCTCTGGGCGTCGGCGTAGATCGCCTCGATCTTGTAGCCCTCGACCCCGCCCTGGGCGATGAAATGGTCGATGATGATCTTGGCGCCCAGCGCATGCAGGGCCGATCCGCCGCCGGCGAGCGGGCCGGTGTAGTCGTAGACCACGCCGATCTTGAAGACCTTCTGCTGCGCCCAGGCGCCCGGGGGGCGGATCGCCACGGCCATGGCCGCAAGGCCCGCGGCCGCCTGCCGTCGTGTCAGATCCATGGCTTCCTCCCGCGCGGAACGGCGCATGGCCGGTCCTGCATTCGTCGTTGGTGAAACCATCGGGCAGCTTGCCCGTGCTTGTCAAAGGGGGATGTGCGGCACATCCCTCAGGCGAGGCCGCTCTCCTCGCGTCGGCGCCGTTCCACCTCCTCGCCGAAGCGGCGCAGCAGCCGTGCCTCGGTCAGCAGGCCAAGCACCCGACGGGTCTCGGGATCGATCACCGCCAGCGCCTCCGTCCCCGTCGCGGCGAAGACCGCCATCGCCGCGCGCGCCCCCGTCTCCGGCAGCAGCGCGGTCTCCGCCCTGCGCGCCAGGCTGCCGATCGGCGCGGCGGCATCGACCTCCAGCGCATGCGCCTCGGCGACCGGGAGCAGCCCGGCATAGCGCGATGCCGCATCCGCCAGCACCACGCGCCGTGCCGACCCCAGCGGCACCGCGGCGCGGAACTCGCGCACGGTCATCGTCGCCGGCATCACCAGCACGTCGCGCCGCATCAGCCGCCCTGCGGTCAGCGCGTCCACCCAGCCGACGTCATGCGCGCTGAGGATCGCTTCGCCGCGCAGGTGGAAGCGCCAGCTCGCGAAATTGTAGCCGAAGAGCCGCCGCACGATCAGGCCTGAGACGGCGACGGAGGCCAGCACCAGCCCCGTGACCGCGAGCGATCCCGTCGTCTCCAGCGCCAGGAAGGTCATCGCCAGCGGCGCGCCGATCACCGCCGCGCCGAAGGCGCTCATCCCCACGATCGCCATGACCATCGGGTCCGGTCCGGGAGGCATCAGCACCGCCAGCAGCGCCGCGAACAGCTTCCCCCCCAGCGCGCCCAACAACAGGGAGGCGAAGAACAGCCCGCCCCTGAAGCCGCTGCCGACCGAGATCAGCGACGCCGCCCCCTTCACCAGGAAGAGCAGCGCTACGGCCTGCACGCCCATCTCCGTCACCAGCGCGACATGCAGCGCGCCGTGCCCGGCCGAGAGCGACACCGGCGCCGCCACCGCCAGCGCGCCGACGCACATCCCCCCGAAGCCGAGCCGGATCCAGCCCGAGGGTAGCGCCCGCGCGAGCCCGGCCTCCACCACGCCGACGCCGCGCATCAGCAGGATGCCCATGATCCCGGCCAGCGCACCGAGCAGCATCGCCAGCGGGTAGAGGCCGGGGTCGATCACATCGGGCGCGGTCGCCACCACCGCGTAGGTCAGCCCCTCCAGCCAGCGCGCCGTGACCACCGCCGTGACCGCGCAGGCGACCACCGGGAACAGCGCCGGAATGGCGTAGCTGCCGATGACGAGTTCGAAGCCGTAGAAGGCGCCGGTCAGCGGCGCGTCGAAGGCAGCGCCGATCGCCCCCGCGGCGCCGGCGCCGACCAGCACGCGCAACTGCCCGCGCGGCAGCGCCAGCAGGCTGCCGATGCGCGAGGCGAGGCCGCCGCCCGCCTGGGCATAGCCCGCCTCCAGCCCCACCGAGGCGCCGACGCCGTTCGACAGCACCGTCTGCGCCGCGACGCTGACCGTGTCGCCCATCGGCATGCGCCCGCCATGCAGGGCATTGGCCTCGATCGGGTCGAGCGGCGGGTGCGACCGCCCCTGTGTCGCCCTTGACCGCCGGATCGCCTCGTTCAGCAGGTGCAGCAGCACGCCGCCCAGCATGGGCACCAGCAGCAGCCGCCAGGGCGGGATGGATGCCGCCAGCGACAGCGCATCATCCAGGGCGATGCCGAAGAACAGGCTGTGCAGCGCCCGCGCCGCCGTGCCCATGCCCCAGGCGATCGCGCCGACCGCGACCCCGAGCAGGGTGGAGAGCACGACCAGTCCCACCTCGCCGCGCCGCAGGGGCCGGCGCAGGATCTGCACCAGGCGCAGCAGCGTGTGCGGCGGGCGGGCGCGGGGTGGCGCGGCCCCCGGGCGGTCCTCAGGCCCCGTCGTTGCGGCCTCCGGCGGGGTCGAGGCGATAGCCCCCGCCCTCGGTCAGCAGCAGGACCGAGTTGCCCGGATCGGGCTCGATCTTCTGGCGCAGGCGGTAGATGTGGGTCTCCAGCGTGTGCGTGGTGACGGCGCTGTTGTAGCCCCAGACCTCGTTCAGCAGCACCTGCCGCGATACCGCCTGCCCGCCGGCGCGGAAGAGGAATTTCAGGATCGCGCTTTCCTTCTCGGTCAGGCGGATCTTGCGCGCCGTGGCCGGCTCCATCAGCAGCTTGCCCGAGGGGCGGAACTGGTAGGGCCCGATGGTGAAGACCGCGTCCTCCGAATTGTCGAAGACGCGCAGCTGGGCGCGCAGCCGGGCCAGCAGCTCGTTCAGCCGGAAGGGCTTGGCGATGTAGTCGTTGGCGCCCGCGTCCAGGCCGCGGACCACGTCCTGCTCGGTATCCGCGCCGGTGAGCATGATGATCGGGATGCGCGTGCCCTCGCGCCGCAGCTTTGCGCAGAACTCCCGCCCATCGCCGTCGGGCAGGCCGATGTCGAGCAGGATGGCGTCGCAGCGCGGCTCGCCCGGCGCGAGCGCGGCCTCCGCCTCGGCCAGGCAACCCGCGACGCGCGGCGCGAACTCGCCATCCAGGCCGAGCTGCTCCCGCAGGGTCTCGCGCAGCGTCGCGTCGTCGTCGACGATCAGGATCGGGCGGGCAGCACTCATCGCAGTCCTTCCGTTCGGCAGGCCGAACCATGCCTGCCGGGCACCGGCCCGTGAAGACATCAGGTCGTCGCAGCATACCCAACACGGCTGAGCCGCCTGCGGCACCCGGGCGTCGTGCCTTGCCTCGGCGGCAGCGTATGGCATGCCTCCGTGGCGAGGGTGTGGCACGCTCGCGAGGTCGCCACCAGCGCGCGCCGCGTTTAGGGGCTTGTAGCCGGTCCCGATCCCGCCATCTCCCATCCGGGGCATAGGCCCCGGCCGCCGACCATCGCAAGCACGGCGGAGTTGCCATAAGCTGTCACGGCCCAAGCTATACCGGACCGGCTGGCGGACGCCGCGATGCCGCCACATTGACGGCGCCGGATCGCCGGTGCCGAGCCCGGCCGGACCGGCCCACAGGAATCCAACGACGCGCGCATGACCAGTCTTCCCGCCCCGGCCGCCCAGGATGCCGGCCCCGCCGGCG
>JAIYAI010000412.1 GCA_027489135.1 Acetobacteraceae bacterium | reverse complement strand
CGCTGGCGAACACCCAGCTTATCCAACTCAAGCTGGCCAACATGGAGACCGAGATCGCCCTCGGCCTGCAGGCCGTGCTGCGCGTGGGGCGCCTGTTCGACGAGCATCGCGCGCCGGCCGAGCTGATCTCGCTCCTGAAGCGCAACAACTGCGGCAAGGCGCTGGATATCGCCCGCGTCGCCCGCGACATGCATGGCGGCAACGGCATCGTCGACGAGTATCACGTCATCCGCCACGTCATGAACCTCGAGACGGTGAACACCTACGAGGGCACGCATGACGTGCATGCGCTGATCCTCGGCCGCGCCATCACCGGCCTCAACGCCTTCGGCGGCTGAGCCGCGCGCGGGATCGCCTCCGGTGTTCAGCCTCGGACCGGAGGCGGTCCACGAGATCGAGCAGGTCATCGCGGCCGCCATCGCGCCGGCCTTCCTGCTGACCGGCATCTTCAGCGTGCTGAACGTGCTGGCCGGCCGGCTGGCGCGTCTCGTCGACCGAGAACGCGCGATCCGCGAGGGCAAGTCGGAGGCGCTGGAGGACGAGCGCCCCCGCCTCGGCGAGCGCGCCCGCTGCATCCACCGCTCCATCGTCTCCTGCGTCGTCGCGGCGATCATGCTCTGCGTGCTGATCGTCTGGTCCTTCGCCGGCGCCTTCCTTGGCCTGCCCGTCGCCTGGGTGCTGGCGGTGCTGCTGGTCGCGGCGATGGTCGCGATGATCGTCGCGCTGCTGTTCTTCCTGAAGGAGGTGCGCGTCGCCTCGCGCCACCTGCCGCTGAACGCCGATGACGACTGAACCGGGGGCGCGGCTCGACCTCGCGGTCACCGCGCTGGGTGCGGCCGGCGACGGCATCGCGCGCGACGCGGCGGGCCGCACCGTCTTCGTCCCGCGCAGCCTGCCCGGCGAGACCTGGCGCGCCGGCATCGCCGGCCGCCGCGGCGACGCCATCCTGGCGATCCCGGAGACGCTGCTCTCCGCGCCGAGCGCCGAGCGCGCCGAGGCCCCCTGCCCGCATGTCGGCGCCTGCGGAGGCTGCGCGCTGCAGCACTGGCAGGCGGCACCCTACCTGGCCTGGAAGCGCCGCAAGCTGGTCGACGCGCTGGCCCGCGCCGGCTTCCCCGATGCGCCCGTGGCGGAGACGGTGGCGACGCCACCCGGCACGCGCCGCCGCGCCGATCTCGGCCTCCGCCGCGGCGGCTATGGGGCGATCCGCCTCGGCTTCCACGCCGCCGGCGACCCGGCGCAGGTGACCGACATCGCCGCGTGCCACGTGCTCGATCCCGCCATCGTCGTCCTGCTCGACCCGCTGCGGGCGGTGCTGAAGCGCCTGGGCCCCGCGCTGCGGCGGGAGGGATCGGTGGTGGTGAATCTGCTCGATACCGGGCCGGACCTGCTGCTGCGCACCGATGGCGTGCTGGATGCGGCGGGGCGCGCGCTGCTCGCGGCCTTCGCCACAGAGCACGGGATCCCGCGCATCGCCTGGGCCCGCGGCAACGACCCGGCGGAGACCGCGGCGCAGCGCGGCCCCGTCTCGATCCATCTCGCCGGCACGCCCGTATCTCCCCCGCCTGGTGCCTTCCTGCAGGCCAGCCCCGGAGGCGAGACCGCGCTGCAGGCCGCGGTGCTGGCGGGCCTGCCGAAGCGCCTGCCGCCGCGGGCGCAGGTGGCGGAACTCTACGCCGGTGTCGGCACCCTCTCCTTCGCGCTCGGGTCGCGCGTCCGCGTCGCCGCCTTCGAAGGCGCGCCGGAGGCGGTCGCAGCGCTGGCAGCGGCGGTGAACGCCACGGTCAATCCCCGGATCCGGGCGGTGCGCCGCGACCTGGACCGCCAACCGATGCTGCCGAAGGAGGCCGCGACCTACCCGGTCGTGGTGCTCGACCCGCCCTTCGCCGGCGCGGCGGAGCAGGTGGCGCTGCTGGCGCGCGCGCGGGTGCCGCGGGTCATCTACGTCTCCTGCAATCCGGCGGCGCTGGCGCGCGACGCGGCGCCCCTGGCGGCGGCGGGCTACCGCGTGGTTTCCGCCCTGCCGGTCGACCAGTTCCTGTGGTCGCCGCACCTCGAATCGGTGACCGTCTTCGCCCTGGGGCAAACCGCAGATTGACGCGGGGTCGCATCGTCCCAAGGTACGCCCGCGAACCGCAAAGGTCAGGGAGCAGACCATGACAGTATCCACCACCCGCCGCGCCACGCTGGCCGCCGGCGGGCTCCTCGCCGTCCCCATGCTGCTACCCCGCGACGCAGCGGCACAGGGCACGGCGCCGGCCGCCGCGCCTGCCCCCGTGCCGGCGGACCAGCGCCAGGCGCCCGGCTTCTACCGCTTCAAGCTCGGCGGCTTCACCGTGACCATGGTGAATGACGGCTTCTTCCAGCGCCCGCTGGAAGGTTTCGTGCGCAACGCCCCGCTGGAGGACGTGCAGAAGGTCCTGGCGGAAAGCTTTCTGCCGACCAACGCCATGCGCATCCCCTTCACCATCACCTTCGTCGAGACGCCGCGCGGCCTGGTGGTGTTCGACACCGGCAACGGCGTCACGCCGGCCACCGCGACCAATGGCAAGATGATCGCCAACATGGCTGCCGCCGGCATCGACCCGGCCAAGGTCACGACCGTGATCCAGAGCCATTTCCATGGCGACCACATCAACGGCCTGCTGAACGGCGAGGGCGGTCGCGCCTTCCCGAACGCCGAGATCGTGGTGCCCGCCGCGGAATGGGCCTGGTGGTCCGACACCGGGAACGAGACCCGCAGCCCCGAGGGCCAGCGGCCGACTTTCGCCAACGCCGCGCGCCGCTTCGGCCCCTACCAGGGCAAGGTACGCCAGGTCGCGGCCGGGGCGGAGGTGGTGCCGGGCATCCACGCGGTCGCGGCGTATGGCCACACCCCAGGTCACACGGTCTACCGTATCGCCGACGGCGCCGAGCAGATGATGTTCCTGGCCGACCTGACCAACCGCCCGGAACTGCTGGCGCGCCGCCCCGACTTCCACATCGTCTTCGACTTCGACCCGGCGGCAGCGGAGGCGACGCGGCGGCGGATCTTCGACCAGGTCGCCACGG
>JAIYAI010000642.1 GCA_027489135.1 Acetobacteraceae bacterium | reverse complement strand
TTCGACGGCGGGACCGGCAACGACACCCTCACCATCCTGAGCGCGGGTCCTTTGGACACGCTGAGTGGCGCCGCCGGCATCGACCGGGTGCGCTTCGACGGGCCGGTGAGCATCCTCGGACTGACCCTGCAGAGCGTCGAGGAGCTGGCGCTCCAGAGCGCGACCATCGGCATGACGACGCAGCAGCTCGGCCGCTTCCAGCGGATCCTGGCCGATGGCGCGGCGACGACGGGCACGCTCGTGCTGCTCTCCGGCGGTGCGGCCGCGCTCGACCTGCAGGGGCTTGCGAGCCTCTCGATCACCGGCTCCGGCGGCAGCGAGCTGCTCACCTTCACCACCTCCACCACCACCAAAACGGCCCTGTCCGTCGAGGCCGGCGCGGGCGCGGACATCGTCAACGGCGCCGACGGCAACGACGTCATCGACGGCGGTGCCGATGCCGACATCCTGGGCGGCGGCGCCGGCAACGATACGCTGCGCGGCGGCAGCGGCAGCGGCAGCGGCAATGATGCGCTCGCCGGCGGCGGGAACGACGACTCCCTGGACGGCCAGGGCGGCCTTGATACGCTCTCCGGCGGGGATGGCGGCGACCGTCTGGTGGTGCGGGCCGGCCTGGGCGCATCCTTCCTCGGCGATGCCGGCGACGACAGCTTCCTGGTGGTCTCGGTCGGTCTCGCCGACAGCATCGATGGCGGCGCCGATACGGACACCCTGCGCTTCGATGGCGGCGCGAGCCTGATCGGCGCCACGCTGAGCGGCATCGAGAACCTCGCGCTCGGCGGTGTCGCCATCTCGATGACCATGCAGCAGCTCGGCGGCTTCGGCCGCATCCTGTCCGACGGCGGCGCGACGGCCGCGTCGCTGGTGCTGTCGGGCACCGGGCTGGCCGCGCTGGATCTGCAGGGGCTGCTCGCACTCTCCATCACCGGCTCGGACGCCACGGAAGCGCTGAGCTTCACCACCTCCACCGCAACCAAAACTGGCCTGACCATCCTGGCGGGCGGCGGCGCGGACATCGTCACGGGCGCCGAGGGCAATGACAGCATCGACGGCGGCGCCGACGCCGATATCCTGGCCGGCGGCGACGGCAACGACACCCTGCTGGGCGGCGGGACCGCCTTCGACCTCCTCGCCGGCGGCGCCGGGAACGATTCGCTGGATGGCCAGGGCGGGACCGATGGCGTCTCCGGCGGCGACGGCGACGACAGCATCATCGTGCGCGTCGGGGCCGGGGCGACCTTCGCCGGCGGTGCCGGGAACGACAGCTTCCTGGTGATCGGTGCCGGGATCGCCGACAGCATCGATGGCGGTCTCGACCAGGACACGCTGCGCTTCGCCGGCCCCACCAACATCCTCGGCGCCAGCCTGACCGGCATCGAGACCATGGCGCTGGGTGCCGGCACCATCGCGCTCGGCGCGGCGCAGCTCGGCGGCTTCACCCGCATCGTCGCCGATGGCGGCGCGACCGCGGGATCGCTGCTCATGCTCGGGGGCGGCCTCGCCACGCTCGACCTGCAGGGCCTGCAGAGCCTCGCCATCACCGGCTCGATCGGCAGTGAGACGCTGACCTTCACGACCTCGACCGCGGCGAAGACGGCGCTGAGCGTCGATGCGGGCGCAGGTGCCGACATCATCAATGCCGCCGAGGGCAACGACAGCCTCGATGGCGGCGCCGATTCCGATATCCTCAGCGGCGGTCTCGGCAACGACACGCTGCTGGGCGGCGCCTCGGGTACGGACGTACTGAGCGGCGGCGGCGGCAGCGACTCGCTCGACGGACAGGGCGGACCCGACGCGCTCTCGGGCGGGGACGGCGCGGATATCCTGGTGGTCAGGCCGGGAGCGGGCACCGCCTATCGGGGCGATGCCGGCGCGGACCTGTTCCGCATCGTCGGGGCGACGATCGGCGACAGCATCCTGGGCGGCAGCGGCGCCGACACCGTCCGCTTCGAGGCGGCCGGCAACATCACCGGCGCCAGCCTGAAGACCGTGGAGATCCTGTCGATGGCGGCCGGAGAGGTCGCCATGACCGCGGCCCAGCTCGGCGCCTTCAAGACCGTGACCAGCTTCGGTGGCGCGACCGCGGGATCCCTGCTGCTCACCGGCGGGGGCCTGGCGAGCCTTGATCTGCAGGGCTTCGCGGAGCTGGACATCGCCGGCTCCGCCGGCGGCGATACGCTGACCTTCACCACATCGACCGCCGGCAAGACGAACCTCTCGGTCCAGGCCGGCTCCGGCGCCGACATCATCGGCGGCGCCGATGGCAACGACCTCATCGATGGCGGGGCCGATGTCGATATCCTCTCCGGCGGGCTTGGCAACGACACGCTGCTGGGCGGCGGGGCGGCAGTGGACGTGCTGGGCGGCGGCGACGGCGACGACTCGCTCGACGGACAGGGCGGCGCTGACGGCCTGACCGGCGGCCGCGGCAACGACACGCTGGTGGTTCGCCTCGGCATCGGCGCCTCCTTCGCGGGCGATGCCGGCGAGGACAGCTTCATCGTCAACGGCGCCGGCCCGGCGGATACGGTGGATGGCGGCACCGGCACGGACACGATGCGGTTCGACGGCGCAACGCAGATCTTCGGCCTCACGATCCGGAACATGGAGACCCTGGCGCTGGGCGCCGAGCCCATCGGCATGACGGCGTTGCAGCTCGGTGCGTTCACCCGCATCGTGGCTGATGGCGGGGCGACCGCCGCGACGATCAACCTGATCGCCGGCGGGGTTGCCGCCCTCGCGGTCCAGGACCTTGAGACCCTCGGGGTCGTCGGATCGAACGAGGTGGAACTGCTCGCCTTCACCAACCCCCGGACCAGCACGACGGACCTGGTGATCGACGGCAATGGCGGCGCCGACATCATCACCGGTGCCAGGGGCAACGACCGGATCGACGGCGGCGCTGGACTCGACCTGCTCAATGGCAGTGCGGGGGCCGATACGCTCAGCGGCGGCGCCGGCGCGGATGTGCTGACGGGTGGGGCGGGCCCTGACCGCTTCCGCTTCCTCGCGCCCCTCGACGGCACCGACACGATCACCGACTTCTCGACGACGGAGGACGCCGTCGAGATCTCGGCACTCGGCTTCGGTGGTGGCCTGGTCGCCGGCGCCCTCGACCCGACCCGCTTCCTGACCGGCATCGTCGGTCCGATTGCCACGACACCGGAGGGCACGGGACAGTTCCTTTTCAACACAGCCACGAAGACGCTGTTCTGGGACGAGGACGGGGTGGGTTCCGGTGCGGCCATTGCGATCGCCCTGTTCGACGGCCTCGGGACCGATCTCAGCGCGAGTTCCATCGTCATCATTGCGTGATCTCCCCGCCGCCCCTGCCCCCGATGCAAGGGGCGGCGACCGGGAGGCTGGCGGGGCGCTACCCTTCGAACACGACGGCTCATGCCCTCGCGAGGGTCACCGGGTCGCGCAGGTTGTTCTTCCATCGCGCGACATCACATGGCAAAGCGCGATGCTGCGGCGCACAAAGCGCCGCCGGAGCCGGATACCCCCACGCGCCATGCCTGCCTGTCCCGCCGCCGCCTTCCTGGCCCTCAGGCTGGCCGCGCTGCTCGCAATCCTGCTGATGCCCCTGCCCGCCGCGGCGCAGTTCGGCCCGCAGGGCCCGCCCGCCGTCGGCACCATCACCGCCGAACGCCGACCCGTCACCGAAAGCAGCGAGTTCGTCGGCCGCATCGAGGCGGTGAACCGCGTCGATATCCGTGCCCGCGTCACCGGCTTCCTGCAGGAGCGCCTGTTCCGCGAGGGCCAGGAGGTCCGCGCCGGCGACGTGCTGTTCCGCCTCGAGCGCCCGCCCTTCGAAGCGCAGCTCGAACAGGCCAAGGCGCAGGTCGCCTCCGCCCGCGCGCAGCTCGAGAATGCCCAGGTGGCGCTGGCCCGGGCGCGGGAGCTGCGCCAGACCGGCGCCGGCACCCAGGTCGCGCTCGACAATGCCCAGGCGCAGGAACGCACCTCCAGCGCCTCCCTCCTCTCGGCCCAGGCGCTGGTGCGGGTCGCCGAGATCAACCTCGGCTACACCGACATCGCCTCGCCGATCGACGGGAAGATCGGCCGCGCCAGCCTGACGCCCGGCAACGTCGTCTCCCCCACCCTGGTCGATCCGCTGGCGACCATCGTCAGCCAGGACCCGATGCGCGTCGCCTTCCCGATCAGTTCCCGCGCGGCGATCGAGCTGCGCAACCGCTACGAGGGGCGCGGCGGGGTGAACGCGGCGCTGGTGCGCGTGCGCCTTTCCGACGGCAAGCTCTACCCCCAGCCCGGGCGCATCGACTTCGTCGACCCGCAGATCGACCGCAACACCGACAGCATCCTGGTCCGCGCGCTGATCCCGAACCCGCTGCGCGGCCCGCTGCGGCCGGGCGAGCCGGGCGACCGGGAGCTGGTGGACGGCATGTTCGTCTCCGTCGCCGTCGAGGGCGCGGAGCCGGTGCAGGCCATCGTCATCCCGCGCGCCGCGGTGCTGCAGGATCAGGGCGGCACCTATGTCTTCGTCGTCGGCGCCGAGAACCGGGCGGAGCGGCGCAACGTCCGGCTCGGGCGGTCCACCGCCGATACGGCGGTGATCGAGGACGGCCTGCAGGGCGGCGAGACCGTGATCGCCGAGGGGCTGCAGCGCGTTCGTCCGGGCCAGCCCGTCAACCCGGCGCCCGTCGGCGCCCCGCCGGCCCGCCCCGGCCCGGCGCGGCAGGGCTGAGGATGCCCGCATGATCTCCGGCGTCTTCGTCGACCGGCCGCGCCTCGCGATCGTCATCTCCATCGTGATGACGATCGCGGGCCTGCTGGCGCTCTACACCATCCCGGTCAGTCAGTTCCCGAACATCGTGCCGCCGCAGGTGCAGGTGACCACCCGCTATCCCGGCGCCTCGGCCGCGGTGGTGGAATCGACGGTCGCGCAGCCGCTGGAATCGGCGGTGAACGGCGCCGACAGAATGCTTTACATGAGGTCGAACAGCGCCAATGACGGCAGCTACACGCTGAACGTCACCTTCGCCCTCGGCACCAATCCGGACATCAACACGGTCAACGTCAACAACCGGGTACAGGGAATTCTCGCGCGCCTGCCGCAGGAGGTGCAGCGCAACGGCGTGACCGTACGCAAGCAGTCCTCGGCCGTGCTGCAGTTCCTCGCGGTCTACTCGGAGAGCGGAGAGCAGGACCCGCTGTTCCTCTCCAACTACGTCACCATCAACATGCTGGACGTGCTGCGGCGCGTCCCCGGCGTCGGCGACGTCTTCCTGTTCGGCGCCATGGACTATTCCATGCGCGTCTGGTTCGAGGTCGACCGGCTCATCAGCCTGAACGTCACGCCGCAGGACATCATCGCGGCGATCCAGGCACAGAACGTGCAGGCCGCGGTGGGACGCATCGGCGCCCGGCCGATCGCCGACGACCAGCAATTCCAGTTCAACATCCAGACCCAGGGCCGCCTCACCGATCCGCGTCAGTTCGGTGAGATCGTCATCCGCGCCAACCCCGACGGCTCCGTGCTGCGGGTGCGGGACGTCGCGCGGGTGGAACTCGGCGCCGCCACGATGGACACCGAAAGCCGCCTGAACGGCCGGCCGACCGTGACCATGGGCGTCTATCTCTCGCCGGGCGCCAATGCGGTGGCCGTGGCGCAGTCGGTGCGCAACACGCTCGACACCCTCTCGCAGCGCTTCCCGCCGGGGATGAAGACGCTGGTGGTCTACGACACCTCCACCTTCGTCTCCGAGACCATCCACGAGGTGATCAAGACGCTGATCGAGGCCTTCATCCTCGTCGTCGTCGTGGTCTACCTGTTCCTGGGCTCCTTCCGGGCGACCATCATCCCCTCCGTCGCCGTCCCGGTCAGCCTGATCGGCACCTTCGCCGTGCTGCTGGCGGTGGGGTATTCGGCGAACACCATCTCCCTCCTCGCCCTCGTGCTCGCCATCGGCATCGTCGTCGACGACGCCATCGTGGTGGTGGAGAACGTCGAGCGGGTGATGGAGGAGAACCCGGAGATGCCGCCGCGCGACGCGGTGAAGAAGGCGATGTCGGAGATCACGGGGCCGATCATCGCGATCACCCTGGTCCTGCTCTCGGTCTTCGTGCCCGTCGCCTTCATCCCAGGCGTCTCCGGCGTGCTGTTCCGGCAGTTCGCGGTGACGATCTCGGTCGCCATGGTGATCAGCGCGATCAACGCGCTGACCCTCTCGCCCGCGCTCTGCGCCATGGTGCTGCGCCCGCATCACGGGCCGCGGCGGGGGCCGATCAAGTACGTGCTGCGCGGCATCGACAAGGTGCGCGACGGCTATGCCGCGGTGGTGCGGCGGATCGTGCGGCTCTCGATCGTCTCCCTCGTGCTGACCGGCGCCTTCGCCTATGGCGTCTTCACCGTCGCGCAGAAGACCCCGCAGGGCTTCCTGCCGCAGGAGGACCAGGGCGCCTTCTTCATCCAGCTCCAGCTGCCCCAGGGCGCCAGCGTCACCCGCACGCGGGAGGCGGTGACGCAGGTCGAGGCGGTGCTGAAGCAGAACCAGGCGATCGAGAACGTCCTCGCCATCGTCGGCTTCTCGCTGATCGACGGCGGCGCGCAGTCGAACTCCGCCTTCATGGTGGCGCGGATGAAGCCCTTCGCGGATCGCACCGCGGCGGGGGATTCCGTCTTCGCGGCGATCGGGCGGGTCTTCGGCGCCGCGCAGGGCATCCGTGTCGCCAACGTCTTCGCCTTCAACATCCCGCCCATCATCGGCCTCGGCACCGGTGGCGGCTTCGAGTTCCAGCTGCAGGACTTCCAGGGGCGCGACC
>JAIYAI010000709.1 GCA_027489135.1 Acetobacteraceae bacterium | reverse complement strand
TCCGAACCGCCCGAGCATCCGCGGCCTCCCGGCCTACGCTTCCGTCAGCGCTGCGCCGGAGCCGCCGGATGTGGCGATCCTCGCCGTGCCGGTCGCGCATCTGCTGCGCCAGGTCGAGGACTGCGCGAGGGCCGGCGTCGGCGCCTGCATCGTCATCACCGGCAAGCTCGCCGATGCGGGGCCGGAGGGCGCGGCGATCCAGGACCAGGTGCTGGCGGTGGCGCGCGACGCGGGGATGCGGCTGGTTGGGCCGAACTGCCTCGGCATCTTCAACATGACGGATCGGGCGCTGCTGTCCTCTTCCCTCGCGCTCGAGGTCGAGCAGGTGCGGGCAGGCGGGATCGGCATGGTCAGCCAGTCCGGTGCGCTGATGGGCACGCTGGTCAGCCTCGGCCACGACACCGGCGTCGGCTTCTCGCGCTGTATCTCGGTCGGCAACCAGGCCGACCTCGAGCTCTGCGACTTCCTGGAGTTCCTGATCGAGGACGACGCGACGCGCGTCATCACCCTCTACATCGAGGGGGTGAAGGATGCGCCGCGCTTCGTCCGGCTGCTGCATCGCGCCCGCGCCGCGGGCAAGCCGGTGCTGGCGGTGAAGGCCGGGCGGTCCGAGGCCGGAGCGCAGGCGGCAAAGAGCCACACCGCCTCGCTCGCCGGCAGCTTCGCGGCCTTCGAGGCCGCCTGCCGCGAGGCCGGCGCCGTGGTCATGGCCGATCCCGCCGCGATGGTGCTGGCCGCCGACGCGCTGGACCGCCTGCCGCGCCTGCCGCGGGCGGGGATGGGGGTCGCGGTCATGGCCTCCTCCGGCGGCAGCACGGTGACGACCTCGGACATGTTGCCGTCGGCGGGGCTGCGCATGGGGGTGATGTCGGCGGCGACGCGCGCCGCGCTGCGCCGCTTCATGCCGGAAAGCCATGTCCATCTGCCGCTCGACACCGGCAGCTTCGATGAGGGCGCCGGCGAGGACGGCATGGAGGCCTGCATCCGCGCTTTCCTGGCGGACCCCGATATCGGCGCTCTGGTCTTCCCGATGACGACGCAGCCGGCCATGGCGAAGCGCGCCGCGATGCTGCCGCCGCTGGCGCGAGAGGCGGGGCGGCCGATCCTCTACGTCATGACGGCGGGCAGCGTCGGCGATGGCGCGCGGGCGGCGATGGCGGAGGCGGGGTTCCCGTATTTCGACCGAGTGTCGGATGCGCTGGCGGTGCTGCGCGCGCTGGAGGAGGAGGCCGCCGGCCGCGCCCGCGCCGGCGTCCCGCCGCCGGAACGGCCCGTCGGCTGCGGCGCCGCACCCGCCCTGCCGGAGGGCGCGCTGACCGAGGCGGAGGCGAAGGCGCTGGCCGCCGCCTATGGCATCCCGGTGACGCGCCAACGTGCGGCGGCAACGGCCGACGATGCGGTCGCCGCGGCGCAGGCCATCGGCTTCCCCGTGGTGCTGAAGGGCGTCAGCCGCGCCGTGGTGCACAAGTCCGACCTCGGTCTGGTGAAGCTGAACCTCGGCGATGCCCATGCGGTGCGCGCCGCCTTCGCGGCCATCGCCGCCGCGCTCGACGCCGCCGCTCCCGGCAGCATGGAGGGCGTCCTGGTGCAGGAGATGGCGCGCGGCGAGGCCGAGCTGATCCTCGGCGCGCGGCACGATCCCGACTTCGGCCCGATGGTGCTGGTCGGCGCGGGCGGCGTACTGGTGGAGGTGCTGCGCGACGTGCAGCTTGCCCCCGCGCCGCTGCGCATCGCCGACGCCCGCGCCATGCTGGAGCGCCTTGCGATCGCGCCGGTGCTGGGGGGCGTGCGCGGGCGGCCGGCGCTGGACGTCGACGCGGCGGCGGAGGCGCTCGTGCGGCTCTCCTGGCTTGCCGCCGACCTCGGGCCGCGGCTCTCCGAGATGGATCTCAATCCCATCCTGGTGCGCGCAACGGGCGAGGGCGTGATCGCCGTCGATGCCCGTGCCACGCTGGCCGCCTGAAGCAAGAAAGGACAACGCCGGATGACGTCTCGCCTGCCGCGCCGCGCCCTGCTGGGTGCGGCGGCCACCACCCTCGCCGCGCCGGTGCTGGCGCAGGGATCATGGCCGCAACGCCCGATCACGCTGATCGCGCCCTATCCGCCGGGCGGCAGCTCGGACAACGTCTCCCGCCCGATCTCGCAGCCCCTGGCGGCAGCGCTCGGGCAGAACGTCATCATCGAGAACCGCGGTGGCGCCGGCGGGTCCATCGGCTCCGCCGCCGTCGCCGCGGCCCGCCCCGATGGCTACACGCTGCTGGTCTGGCCGACGGCGATCATGACCATCAGCCCGCATTTGATGCGGCTGCCCTATGATCCCGCGAAGGACTTCACGCCGATCGCCATGCTCGCCTTCGGCGATGGCGTGGTGGCGATGAATCCGAAGGTGCCGGGCGTGCGCACCATCCAGCAACTGGTGGCCTATGCGAAGGCGAATCCGGGCAAGCTGCGCTTCTCCTCGGCTGGCAACGGCACCATCACGCAGATGACTGGCGAGATCTTCGCCGATGCCGTGGGGATCAAGCTGGAGCACGTGCCCTATCGCGGCTCCGCCCCGGCCTATACCGCGCTGCTGGCGGGCGAGGTCGAACTGCAATTCGATCCCGTCGCCATCCCCGGCGTGAAGGACGGGCGCATCATCGGCCTCGCCACGACGGGGGCGACGCGCAGCCCCGAACTGCCGGATCTGCCCACCCTGCGGGAGCTGAACATGTATGGCCCCGGCGGGCTCTCCTTCTTCGGGCTTGCCGGACCCGCCGGCCTGCCGCCCGAGGTGGTGCAGCGCCTGACCAGCGTGCTGCCCGGCGTGCTGGCCCTGCCCGAGGTGGCGCGCGCCATGGCGCCCGTCGGGCTGCGCCCGAATTTCGAAGCCGGCGAGGCCTTCGCCCGCCGCATCGTCGAGGACCGCGCGATCTTCGGCGAGGCCGTCCGCCGCACCGGCGCGAAAGTGGAATAGGGAAGGGGAGACCGATCCGATGAGCGGCTACGAACACACCAAGGTCTGGACCGATGGTCCGGTGACCATCGTCTCGCTGAACCGGCCCGACAAGGGCAATGCCATCAGCAAGCGCATGGCCGAGGAGGTGCAGCGCGCGATGCTCGCCTTCGACGCCGATCCCACGCAGCGCGTCGCCGTACTGACGGCGGAGGGCACCAAGGCCTTCTCCTTCGGCGCCGATGTCGGCGAACCGCCGGAACTCTGGCGCGCCGTGCCCAATGTGGGCTGGCAGACTGACAAGCCGCTGATCGCCGCGGTCGAGGGCTGGTGCATCGGCGGCGCGATGGTGCTGGCGATGATGGCCGAGCTCTGTGTCTGCGGATCGAAGGCGCGGTTCTATTACCCCGAGGCCAAGCTCGGCCTGACGGGCGGCATGATCGCCGGCCTGCCGGCGCGCATCCCGCATAAGATCGCCATGGAGATCATGCTGCTCTGCCGCGAGGTGAAGGCGGACCGCGCGGCGCAGGTGGGCCTGGTCAACGAGGTCGTGCCGGAAGGCGAGGCGCTGGCCAAGGCCATCGAATGGGGCAAGGAGATGGCCGGCTTCGCACCGCTGGTCATGGGCGCGATCAAGCGCATGGTGGTGGACGACATCATTCCGCGGGGGCCGTCCGAGCGCTGGGCGCTGCAGGGGGCGCGACTGGCCAACATCCGGGAGTCCGATGATTTCAAGGAGGGGGTCGCCGCCTTCCGGGCAAAGCGGCCGCCGAATTTCACGGGGCGCTGAATCGCGCGCTATTCCGCCGCGGGGGCGACGGAGAGCGTCGCTTCCAGCGCCTCCAGGGTCTCCGCGCTGATTCCGAGCACGCGCTGGCGTTGCGCTGCGGATACCTCGTCCCCCCCGCTCCTGGCCTGCTTCGCTTCGGTCTCGAAGGCGCGCGCTGCGGCGGTGAGCCGCTCCGCGCCGAGTGTCGCGGCCGAGCCCGCCAGGCGATGGGTGATCGAGATGACTGCGTCGATGTTGCGCAGATCGACCTGCCGAAGCTCGTCGCGCGTCGTGCGGATCTCGCGGAGGAACTCCGGCACGAGGCGCTGGGCCATCGCCTCGTCCAGCCCGGGGATCGACAGTCGGGGCGTCGCCCCGTCGGTCTCCCGCAGCAACGGCAGCGCATCGAAGGTGTCGCCGCGGGCGGCCGCCGGCGGCGCCGGCCTCTGGACCGCGGCACGCGGCGCATCGGCGAGCGCCGCGAGCTTGCGCAGCAGCGATTCGCGGTCGATCGGCTTGACGACGTGGTCGTCCATGCCGGCCTCGCGACAGGCGGCGACGTCCTCGGGGTAGGCGCTGGCGGTGACGGCGATGATGGGCACCGTGGCGGCCTGGCCAGGCAGCGCGCGGATACGCTTCGTGGCCTCCAGCCCGTTCAGCCGGGGCATCATCACGTCCATCAGCACCGCATCATAGGCAGCGGCAGTGCCGGCATCGACGGCGGCCATGGCCTCGACCGCACGCTCGCCGTCCGGGACGGTATCCACCCTGTGGCCCGCGGTCTCGAGCAGGGC
>JAIYAI010000085.1 GCA_027489135.1 Acetobacteraceae bacterium | reverse complement strand
TGCGCCCGCTCGACATTGTAGTCGGAGGCCTGGAGCAACTTCAGGATGATGTTCTCGACATCCTCGCCGACATACCCGGCCTCGGTCAGCGTGGTCGCATCCGCCATGGTGAAGGGCACGTCGAGGATGCGGGCGAGTGTCTGCGCCAGCAGCGTCTTGCCCGAACCCGTCGGCCCGACCAGCAGGATGTTCGACTTGGCGATCTCGACGTCGTTGTTCTTCGCGCCATGCGCGAGGCGCTTGTAGTGATTGTGCACGGCGACGGAGAGCACGCGCTTGGCGTGGTCCTGGCCGATCACGTAGTCGTCGAGGACCTTGCAGATCTCCTTCGGGGTCGGGACCCCGTCGCGAGACTTCACGAGGTGCGTCTTGTGCTCCTCGCGGATGATGTCCATGCACAATTCGACGCATTCATCGCAGATGAACACGGTCGGGCCCGCGATGAGCTTGCGGACCTCGTGCTGCGACTTGCCGCAGAACGAACAGTACAGGGTGTTCTTCGAGTCGCCGGACTTGCTCATGGGCACTCCCCGTCCCCTGCCCGACCGGGACACCGGCCGCAGGGGACGCCAAAGGTCAGTCTAGCCCCCGGGCCGGCCGGGGGGAAGCATCCCGGCGACGCAGGCCCCTTCGATTCCGGAACGATCCGAGATCGCGGTGCCGTCGGCGCCGGCCTGGTCAGGGACCCACTCAGCTCTTGCCGCCCTCGGCGCCCGGCGCCACCGGCCGCTGCTCGACGACCTGATCGATGAGGCCGAAATCCCGCGCCTCCTCGGCCGACATGTAGCTGTCGCGCTCGAGCTTCGCCTCGATCGCGGAGATCGGCTGTCCCGTATGCTTGACGTATATCTCGTTCAGCCGCTGCCGCAGCTTCAGGATCTCCCGCGCCTGGATCTCGATGTCCGTCGCCTGGCCCTGGGCGCCGCCCGAGGGCTGGTGAACCATCACGCGGCTGTTCGGCAGGGCGAATCGCTTGTCCTTGGCACCGGCGCAGAGCAGCAGCGACCCCATCGACGCCGCCTGGCCGATGCAGACCGTGCTGACCGGGCTGCGGATGTACTGCATGGTGTCGTACATCGCGAGGCCGGCCGAGACGACGCCGCCCGGGCTGTTGATGTAGAAGGCGATGTCCTTGTTCGGGTTCTCGCTCTCCAGGAACAGCAGCTGGGCGCAGATCAGCGACGAGACCTGGTCGAAGACCGGACCCGTCAGGAAGATGATGCGTTCCTTCAGCAGCCGCGAGTAGATGTCGAAGGCGCGCTCGCCGCGGGCCGTCTGCTCGACGACCATGGGGACGAGGCTGTTGTTGTAGATCTCGACCGGATCGCGGTCCCGCATGGAAACAGTCCTTCTCGTCCCGGGGCGCACCGGCGCGCAGGCCGGCCTCCCCCATCGTGCCTCGGTTAGTGTGCCCGACCCTGGGCCAGCAAGGGCCGAGATGTCTCAATGTGGTGCACGGTTGGCAACCCCGGAAGGGGCCCGATCGGCGGGGGGTGGCCCCCCCCGCGACCGGAACCGCGCCTGCCCCTCCCCTATCTGGTGTGCTCGCGCGTTTCGGAACCCCTACTTCCTGATTCCGGCGCGTCGGATCACCTCGGCCAGCCGTTCGCCCTGTGCCTTGATATGGGCACGCGCCGCTGCCGGGTCCTGTGGCGGCGTCAGCACGAAGCCCTGCGACTCCAGCAGCGTGATCAGGTCCGCGTCCCGCATGGCGGCGCGCGACGCCTCCAGCAGCCGGGCCTGGAGGGCGGGTGGCACGCCGGCCGGCACGTAGAGCACCATGCTGCCGGTGCATTCGTAGCCCAGCAGTCCGGCCTGGGCGACGGTCGGCACCTCTGGCAGCGCTGGGACCCGCCCGCTGGAGGAGAGGGCGATGGCCCGGACCCGACCGCTGCGCAGCTCCGGCTGCGCCACGGGAATCGTGCAGAACATCATGGCGACCCGGCCGGCAGCCACGTCCAGCAGCGCCGGCGGGTTGCCCGGGTAGGGCACGTGCAGCGCCTCGAAGCCCCCCATCATGCAGAGCAGTTCGCCGGCCAGGTGCCCGCCGCCGCCGATGCCGAAGGAGGCGTAGGTGAGCCGGCCCGGATTCGCCCGGCCGAAGGCGATGATGTCGGAGAGGCTCCGAAGCGGCAGCCCGGCGTTCACCACCAGAAGGTAGGGCACGTCGGCAAGCTGCAGGATCGGCGTCAGGTCGCGGTCCGGGTCGTAGGGCAGCTCCGCCATCAGGTAGCGGTTGACCTCGACGCTGTCGCTGCCGGCCAGCAGGGTGTAGCCGTCGGGGGCGGCGCGGGCGACGAAGGCGGTGCCGATCGTCGTCGTGCCGCCGGGCCGGTTCTCGACCACGACGGGCTGGCCGAGCTGCCGGGTCAGGGCCTGGGCAAAGGCGCGGTTGAGGATGTCGACGCTGCCGCCGGGGACGAAGGGAACCACCAGCCGAACCGGGCGGTCAGGCCAGGCCTGCGCAAGCACGGGTCGGCTCACCCCGAGCGCCGCCAGCCCGAGGGCGGCGGCGCGGCGCGTGGCCTGCATGATCAGAAGGGCCGCGTGCCCTGGATCTGCGTCCGGTGCATCAGGCGGCGCAGGGAGGGGTCGAACTCGTCGCGCCGGTGCATGACGCAGCGATTGTCACAGATCACCACATCGCCCTGCTTCCACGTCTGGATCCAGGTGGCGTCCGACCGCCCGACTTGGGCCCACAGCTCGTCGAGCAGCGCCTCGCTCTCGGCCCGCGGCAGGCCCATGACATGGGCGTTGCGGCGGCGGCCGAGGAACAGCGACTTCCGTCCCGTCTCCGGATGGGTGCGGATCAGCGGGTGGACGGCGCCGGGCTGCTCCTCCCCGCTCGGATAGCTCTCCTGGTAGCCCTGGCGGAGCTCGCCGGCGCTGTTGCGGGTGCTGTCATGCTTGCAGGTCAGGCCCGCGATGCGGGCGCGCAGCGCGGCGGGCAAGTCTTCGAGCACGCGCTCCATGTCGCAGAACCAGGTGTCGCCATGCCCCTCCGGCACCTCGATGCCATAGAGCACGGAGGCGTCGGGGGGGATGTCGTTGTAGCTCATGTCGGTGTGCCAGATGCTCTCGCCGGAGCCGAGGCCGCCGATCGCCTTTCCGTCCAGGATGATGTTGGAGATCACCGTGACCTCCGGCCGGCTCGGCGTGTAGGAGGTGCCGACGGCCTTGATCGGTGCGCGGTCGAGCGTGCCGAAGCGGGCCGAGAAACCGGCCAGGGCGTCGTCGTCGATGCGCTGGCCACGGATGCGCAGCACCTTGTACGCGAGCCAGGCACGCTTGATGGCGGCGAAGGTGGCGTCGTGGAGGCGCTGGAGATCGACGCCGCGGATCTCGGCGCCGATGGGGGTCTCGAAGGGGACGACCTCGATGGTGTCGGCGGTGGCGGACATGGGGCTTCCTCCTGCCTGTGTTCTTGGCAGGAGGCTAGACCCATCGTCGCTGCGGAGGAAAGGGGGAAGGCCGCCCCTTGGGGCCGTCAGGCCGTGGCGTCGTCCTGCTTCGTCAGCTCCTCCGGGGTGACGCTGCGGTCGGTCACCTTCGCCAGTTCCAGCATGAAGTCGATCACCTTCTCCTCGAAGATCGGGGAGCGGAGGTTGTCGGCGGCCTGCGGGTTCTTGCGGAAGAACTCCATCACCGCCTGCTCCTGGCCTGGATAGCGCGAGGCCTCCTGGCGCATGGCCCGGCCGAGTTCCTCGGCGGAGACGGTTATGTTGTTGGTGCGGCCGATCTCGGACAGCAGCAGGCCAAGGCGGATCCGGCGCTCCGCGATCTTGCGGTAGTCGGCCTTCAGCGTGTCCTCATCCTTGCCCTTGTCGTCCTCGTCGAGGCGGCCGGCCTTGAGGTCGGCCTCCACGCGCTGCCAGATCGAGCCGAACTCGGTCTCGGTCAGCCCCTCGGGCACCGGGAACTCGGCCTTCTCGGCCAGCGCGTCAAGCAGGGCGCGCTTGATCTTCATGCGCGAGAGGCCGTCGTATTCGCGCTGGAGCTGGTCCTTCACCGTGCCCTTCAGCGCATCGAGCGTGTCGAAGCCGACGGCCTTGGCCAGCTCGTCGTCGATCGGCGGCGTGACGGCGGTCTTCAGCCCCTTGCAGGTGATGGTGAACTGCGCCGGCTTGCCGGCCAGCTCAGCCGAGCCGTAGCCCTCGGGGAACTGCACGGAGATCGTGCGTTCCTCGCCGGGCGCGATGCCTTCGATCTGATCCGTGAAGCCCGGGATGAAGCCCTCGCCGCCGACCTCGATCGGCATCTCCTGGGCGGAGCCGCCCGGGAAGGGCTCCGCGGCAGGCTGCCCGTCCTCGCCCACCAGCCGGCCGACGAAGTCGCAGACCGCGATCTCGCCCTTGGCGGCGCCACGGGTCTCGGCGATGTCCTCGAGCTTGCGGTTGCGCTCGGCGATGGAGGCGAGCGCCTTCTCCAGCTGCTCGTCCGTGGGCTCGGCCTTCAGGCGCTCCACCGCGATGCCGGCGAAGTCGGGCATCGGCACCTCGGGCAGGATCTCGAGCTCGACCTTGAACTCGAGGTCGGCGCCCTCGGCGAAATTGACCAGTTCGACCTTGGGCTGCTGCGCCGGGCGCAGGCCACGGTCGGTGACCACCTGCTGGGTGGCGTTGTTGACGGACTGCTCCAGTACCTCGGCCTGCACGGCCTGGCCGTAGCGGGAGGCGACGACCTTGGGCGGCACCTTGCCGGGTCGGAAGCCGGGCAAGCGCAGGTTGCGGCTCAGCTCATCGAGGCGCTTGGTGCGCTCCGTGGCCAGGTCGCCCGCCGGGACGACGACCTGGTAGGCCCGCTTGAGACCCTCGTTCGCGAGCTCTGTCACCTGCATCGTGTTCAGTCCGTTCCACTCGAGTTTAGCGGCGCCGTTGCGTCCTGGTGCGGGCGGAGGGACTTGAACCCCCACGGCTTGCGCCACTGGAACCTAAATCCAGCGTGTCTGCCAATTCCACCACGCCCGCGGGTCGCGGCGCTCTGCGAAGGGCGCGCCATAGCGCAGGGCGGTCCCTGGGGGAAGAACGGGCGGGGCCCTGCCACCTGGGCCCGGCCGACCCCCTACCCCAGCAGCGCCTGGGCGCAGGCATCGAGGATGGCGTCGCTGTCGAGGCCGTATTCCCGGTAGAGGTCCGGGATGTCGCCGGATTGCCCGAAGCGGTCGACGCCGAGCGGCGCCACCCGCTGCCCGCGCACACCGCCCAGCCAGGCATGCGCCGCCGGGTGCCCGTCCAGCACCGTCACCAGGGCCGAGCCCGGCGCCATCGGGGCCAGCAGATCCTCGATCCAGGAGGGTGCCCCGAAGCCCTGCCGGGCCTTGCGCCGCGCCGCGAGCCAGTCCGCATGCAGCCGGTCCGGGGAGGTCATGGCCAGCAGCCCCGCGCCCGGTTCCTCCGCGCGCAGCTCCTCGAAGGCGGCCATCGCTTCCGGCGCGACGGGGCCCTGGTAGACCAGCGCGATCCGCGCCCCCGGCGCCGGCGGCGTCACCCAATAGGCACCGGCCACCACGGCGGCGGGGTCGAGGCTCCGCGCCGGCTGCTCCAGCCCGCGGGTCGAGAGGCGCAGCCAGACCGCGCTGCCATCGGGCTGCTGCATGTGGTCGAAGGCCCAGCGCATCAGGATGGCGAGCTCGTCGGCGAAGGCCGGCTCGAAGCTCGCCAGCCGGTCCTGGGCGATGCCGATCAGCGGGGTGTTGACGGACTGGTGCTGCCCGCCCTCCGGCGCCAGCGTCAGGCCGGAGGGCGTGGAGACCAGCAGGAACCGCGCATCCTGGTAGCAGCCATAGATCAGCGCATCGAGGCCGCGGTTGACGAAGGGGTCGTAGACCGTCCCCACCGGCAGCAGCCGCGCGCCATAGAGGCTGTGCGCCAGCCCGAGCCCGCTCAGCATCAGGAACAGGTTCTGCTCGGCGATGCCGAGTTCGACGTGCTGGCCCTCCGGCGACATGCCCCAGCGCTGCGCCGAGGCGAGCTTCGCGTCGCGGAAGACGTCGTTCTTCTTATGGCGGTCGAAGATGCCGCGCCGGTTCACCCAGGGCCCAAGATTGGTCGAGACGGTGACATCGGGGCTGGTCGTCACGATGCGCCTGGCAAGCGCCGCTGCCTCCCCCTGCCCCCGGCCGATCTCGGCCAGGATGTCGCCGAAGGCGGCCTGGGTGGAGAGCTTCCGCCCAGCGCCGACGCGCGGGACCGGGAAGGCGGCGGGCACCGGCACCGCGGCCGCCTCGAGCGACCGTCCCTCGGCGGCGAGCCGCGTCGCGAAGGGCACCGACCGTACGAAGGCTTCGACCGCGGCAGCATCGGCCAGCCCCTCGAAGGGATCCCATTCATGGCCGTCGCGGATCCCCATCTCCCGCTTGAAGCTGGCCATCTGCTCCTTCGTCATGAGCCCGGCATGGTTGTCCTTGTGGCCGGCAAAAGGCAGGCCCATGCCCTTGATGGTGTAGGCGATGAAGCATGTGGGCTGGTCGCCCTCCGCATCCTGGGCGCGGAAGGCCTCCGTCAGCGTCTCGATGTCGTGGCCGCCGAGATTGGTCATCAGCGCGTGGAGTTCGTCGTCGGATAGCGGGTCGATGATCGCCCGCACCGCCTCGTCCCGGCCGAGATCGGCCAGCACCGCGCTGCGCCAGGCGGCGCCGCCCTGAAAGGTCAGCGCGGCGTAGAGGCTGTTCGGGCAATCGTCGATCCAGCGGCGAAGCGCCTCGCCCCCGGGGCGGGCGAAGGCCGCTTCCAGGCGCTTGCCATATTTCAGGGTGACGACGTTCCACCCCATGTCGCGGAACAGCCCCTCGATGCGGCCGAAGAGGCGATCGGGGACGACGCTGTCGAGGCTCTGGCGGTTGTAGTCCACCACCCACCAGACGTTGCGGATGTCGTGTTTCCAGCCCTCCAGCAGGGCCTCGTAGATGTTGCCCTCGTCGAGCTCGGCGTCACCGACGATCGCCACATGGCGCCCCGCCGGCACGTCCTGCCGAGCCAGGCCGTGCAGGTGGACATAGTCCTGCACGAGCGACCCGAAGCTCGCCAGCGCGACGCCGAGGCCGACGGAGCCGGTGGAGAAATCGACCTCCGCCCCGTCCTTCACGCGGGAGGGATAAGGCTGGATGCCGCCGAACGCCCGCAGCGTCGCCAGCTTCTCCCGGCTTTGGCGCCCGAGCAGGTAGTTGATGGCGTGGAACACCGGCCCGGCATGGGGCTTCACCGCCACACGATCCTGCGGGCGCAGCGCATCGAAGTAGAGCGCGGTCATGATCGAGATGCAGGAGGCGCAGGAGGCCTGGTGTCCGCCCACCTTCAGCCCGTCCCGGTTCGGCCGGATGTGGTTGGCATGGTGGATCATCCAGGCCGAGAGCCAGAGAAGCTTGCGCTCGACGGCGTGGAGGAGCGCGAGGCGGTAGGGCCCAAGCGGCGCGGCGACGGGCGTCTTCCCGGCCATGACGTTCATCCCGCACCCCCCTGTCCTGACCTGCCGCGCTGGCCCATCGGGTCTGATCTGGCGCGGTGTCCGCGCCCGGACAAGCTGTCCATGGCCAAGGCGGCCGGATCGGCGCCATGACCCGGCCCGCGGTCCGTGCGGGCGGCAGCGTCGGGCGCAGCAGCGCGCGCGATGGGGCCGCGGCCGACTTACGGATCGAACCAGTTAGAGATAATACCGTATACGGAAATAATAACGTTTTCGCTATTCGCCCGGGAATGTTTTGAAACGGGAAATCATCACGATTAGATCTCATGTTGTCGAACCCGGGATGCGCTTGTGAGCCACACGCCAGCACACAAGGATGCGATAGTTGTTGCCGACAAGGTCGAATATTCAGCTGAAAACATCACGCCCCTCGCAAGGGACCGTGAGGCCGTCCCGCTCGCGCCTCCGATTTCCATCGTAACGAGCATCGCAGTTATCAAGCAGTTATCAATCAGTGAGGTTCTATGACGGCGACGAAACTGATTGGGCGGGCGGTATCGAAGGTATCGCCCGGTCTGGAAGCGCGGCTCAAGTCCATCTGGTACACGATCAACGGGCGACGGTTCGAAGACGCGGAAGCAAGACGGGTGGCGGAGGAGGAAAGACGCGTCGCAGTCGAGGAGTGGCGCTTCGCGGACCTCAAGAACTACCTCCGCTCAGAGGGGCGGACGCGGGAAACCGGGTTTGCGGTGGAGCATTCCGCGAACCGGCTTAGGCAACTCGGCGGTCTCCGTGGTGCCGGCATAGCCGTCGTGTCGGTGGTGCCGCCTGCCGATACGGGGATCGCCAACTTCACTGTCCGTGCCTTCGCGTCGGGAGCGACGCCGGTCGACGTGTTCTTCCCGCACGACAGCGCCGCCGAATATCTCGCCGTGGCGAACCGGCTCGGCGGCCCCGACGCAGTGATCAATTTTTTCTCTCTCGAAGCGCTGGATGTCGGCCTAGCCTCACGCGACTATGCAGCAGTGGTCTGGGTCCTGGGCAACTCGGACCACCATATCGAAACGGCAAAGCTGCTGAGGCTCACGCGGCACCTGCCAGCGTCGGTACCTTCCTACATCGAGATCCACGATCCCGTTCTCCTGAACCTGACCGCACGGATCGCGATCGCGGAGCGCACCGACATATCTGGGCTGATCCAGCAGTCCTCGGGCGTGGACCTGGGGGGCGTGGACTGGGACCGCGCCAGGAGAGGCGATCACCGGGAGTTGCTGGAGCGCGGCGCCACGGGCATTCCCGCCCTCCTGAACGACGTCCGGTTCGAGGGGCTGATCCTGCATTCGCGCGCTGCGCGGGACATGGTGCTGCGTGACTGGGGCGGGCTTGATCCCGCGCGCGCCCATGTTCTGTTCCATCCGGTTTTCGAGCCCTTCGAGGACGATGCGCGGCAACATTCCGGCAACGCGATCCGCATCGGCACCTTCGGCGTGCCCGCGGCGAGCAAGCAGACGGAGACGGTGATCGAAGCCTTCAAGTTGATCCGCAAGTCGCAGCCGGCGGCCACCCTGCTGATCGCGGGCTTTGGTGCGCACGCCTACTCTAGGGCTTGTATCCCCGAGGAGGTGCCCGGGCTGCTGATCGAGGACAGCCCGCCGACCGATCGGCTGCTTGAGCTGATGCGCGGCGTCGACGTGGCAGTGCAACTTCGCGCCGTGAACACTGGCGAGAGCTCTGGCATCATCCCGCAGCTGCTCGCGCTGAACCGTGTCACCATTGCGTCCTCGGTCGGAGCATTCGCCGACTACGGCGATCCCGTGCGATACGTGCGGGTGGGCGTGAACGCAGAGGATCTGGCACGCGCCATCCTGGAAGAGGCGAAGGACCCGGCGCGGCGGGCCGCTCATCGAAAGGCCTATGTCGAAGCCCACTCGCCGCTGCGCTTCATGAAATCCCTGACCGAGATCGTCGGCTGCGAGGTCAGGGCCGTCGCGTCGCCCAGCGGTGCCAGAGAAGCGCTTGCCTTGCCGGGCGCCACCGACGCCGGAGCCGATGTTCCCTTCAGCGCCCTCCGCGACGACCGGGATCCAGTGCCGCGGACTTGGCCGCTCTTCGAGCGGCTCATGCAGGAGACCGGTGCGAGCGCCGACCCGTACATCGAGAACCACCTGCGCCGATACCGCCATACGCTCGCGGCGCTCGAAAGTATCAGCCCAGAGTCGGGCGGCGTCGGCCTCGAAGTGGGTACGTCTTGGCTCTTTGCCCTGACTATGCGCGCCGGCCTCGGCTTCGAGCGCGTCGACGTGACGGATTTCAGGCCGTCCGAGGATCGCACATCCGTGCCCGTCGACCTGTCGTACCCATCCTTCAGGGGCCGCTTCGACGCATTCAACGTGAACCTGGAAAGCAACCGGCTACCGGCGGAGCCGGAGCAATACGACGTTCTCCTGTGCTGCGAGGTGCTGGAGCACATGGACGTCGATCCCATGTTCATGCTGGCGGAACTGAACCGTGTCGCGCGGCCGGGAGGGAGGCTGTTGCTGACGACGCCGAATGTCACCTCTTCCCGCAACGTGGCGAAAATGCTCCAGGGCTTCGCGCCACACTTCTATATGCAGTACCACAAGGACCGCAGCCCCTACCGGCATAACATCGAGTATGCGCCGGACCAGGTTCTGGCCCTGGTCGACGGGGCCGGCTTCCGCGTCGACCGATGCTGGACGGCCGATACCTTCGAGGAACCCTCGCGCGACGCCCTGGAGATCCTGCAGCGCCTCGGATTTCCGACGAGCATGCGCGGAGACAACCTGTTCATCATTGCCACGAAGACGGGACCGGTGCAGGACCGTCATCCCGCCGCGGTTTACGTCTAGCAGCGCGTCGTCCGCAGACCCCTGAAAGCGTCGCCGCGATCGCGCGGCGGCAGGGGGAGGTCGCCCGCCGCAGCGAGAGGACGTGCTTGTCTACGACGCCTGGATGCCACGCAACACCTGTTTACCGAGCAACGCCTGACGTCAGCCCCATCCCCGCGCCAGCTTGCGGATGGCCGTCGCCGCCGGGCGCCGCCCCTCCCCCACATATTCCTCGTGGTAGTCCTCGATCCGCGCCGGGTCGTAGAGGTAGTTCACCATAAGCCCGGCGCTCTCCTTCAGGCCCTTCTCGGAGACGTCGCCGCGCCAGTTGATCCGCTCGACGCGCGCGCCGTTCGAGAGATGGAAATGCCCGACCGGGTCGCGCGCCCGCCTCGCATTGCCCGGTGCGTTCTCATGGACGAGGTAGCCGGCGCAAAGGCGAAGCAGGATGGGCTCAAGCGCCTTCGCCACCGGCTCCTCGCGGAGCCAACCGCGGCGGGCGAGGACGCGAGCAAGGGTCTGGAGCGGCGTCTCGGCCACCTGCAGCGCGGTCCCCGCCCCGCCCGAGGCCGGGGCCGGCAGGGCCGCAGGGGCCGGCGCCGCGGCGCGCAGCGCCGCCGCCTCCTCGTCGGAGAGCAGGGGTGGCCCTTCGGTGCCGCCGAGACGTTCGTTGAGCCAACGCATGAAGCCCGGGATGGGCGACAGGGTCGAGAAGGCCTTCACCCCGGGCAGTTCCTCGCCCAGCGTCGCCACCACCCGCTTGATCAGGAAGTTCCCGAAGCTGATTCCGTCCAGGCCGCGCTGGCAGTTGTTGATGGAGTAGAAGATGGCCGTGTCGGCCTCCCGTGGGTCGAGCACGGGCGCCTTCTCGTCGAGCAGGCGCTGCACGGATTCCGACAGCCCCTTCACCAGCGCCACCTCGACGAAGATCAGCGGCTCGTCCGGCATGCGCGGGTGGAAGAAGCCGTAGCATCGCCGATCGGAATCGAGGCGGTTCTTCAGGTCACGCCAGGTGCGGATCCGATGCACCGCCTCGTATTGCACCAGCTTTTCCAGCAGCGCCGCCGGCGAGTTCCAGTCGATCCGCCGCAGTTCCAGGAAGCCGACATCGAACCAGTTCGCCAGCAGCCCCTTCAGGTCCGCCTCCAGCGCAGCCAGCGCCGGATCCCGCCCGTCGCGCGCCACGCGCATCAACTCGCCGCGGAGATCGACAAGGAATTTCATGCCGTCGGGGATGGTGCTGAACTGCGTCAGCAGCCTGAGGCGCGGCGGTTCCAGGGCGCGCCGCAGCTTCGCCCTCGCCGCCATGCGCACGCCAGGGTCGGTGGCGGCGGACAGACCGTCCACGGCGCGCTGTACCGCGGCGTCATCCACGTCGAATGCCGCGAGCGTGCGCAGGAACTCGCCCCGCCCCGCCTCGTCCAGCGCGAGATAGGCCTGGGCCAGCCGCGCCGCCCGATTGCGCGCCGAAACCTCGCCGCCGCGCCCGTCGAGGCAGTGCCGCATCTGCTCGGCGATGCCCTCGGCGTCCTCCGCGCCGGTGACGCGTTCCGCCATGTCGCGCCAAAGGCTGGTGACGCGCCGGAGGGCGCGGTCCAGCAGACCAGTCTGCGCCGCTGCAGACGGCGTGGTGAGAACAGCCTCGGACATCGACCCGGCGTCTCCGTGGGCGAAACAGCACGCCCGTCCCCGAGCCTAACCGATCCCGCGCCCGCCTGTCAGTCGTTGCGTGCGGCCGATAGGGCCTCTGAGAGGAAGTTGAGCAGGTCGGCGGCGACGAAGCCCTCGCCCGGCGCGCGCCGCGCCGCCTCGCCATGCAGCCAGGTGCCGGCGCAGGCAGCGGCGAAGGCGTCCATGCCCTGCGCCAGCAGGGCCGCGATGATGCCGGCCAGCAGGTCGCCGGTCCCGCCGGTCGCCAGCCAGGATGGCGCGTTGGCATTGATCGCGGTGCGGCCATCGGGCGCGGCGATGACCGTATCGGCGCCCTTCAGCAGCACCACCGCGCCGGTCGCCGCGGCAGCCCGCCGCGCCGCCGCGGGCTTGTCGGGGCCGATCGCGCCGAAGACGCGGGCGAACTCGCCCGCATGGGGCGTCAGCACGGCGCAGCCGCGCAGCGCCGCGGGGTCGCCGGCGCAGGCGGCGACCGCCCCCGCATCGGCCAGGACCTTGCGGCCCGCGGCGACGAGGCGCGCCAGCACCGCCCGCGGCCCCGCCGCCGGCGGCAGCCCCGGCCCGGCCAGCCAGACCTCTCGTCGCGCATCTGCCAGCAGCGGCGCCGGATCGCCCTCCAGCACCATCGTCGCCGGGTCGCCGGCACGGTAGGCCGCCGCCGCGGCGCCATCCGGGGCGAGGATGCTGACCAGCCCCGCCCCCGCCCGGTGCGCCGCCGCGGCGGCCAGGCGCGCGGCACCGGTCATCGCGGTGCCGCCGAGGATGGTCACGTGGCCGCGGGCGTATTTGTGGCTCGCGGCGCCCGGGGCGGGCGGCAGGCGCCAGAGGCCGGGCACGTTGCGCCAGCAGCGCGGCGCGATGCCGGGCAGGACGCTGGCGGGCAGGCCGATATCGGCCAGGATGGTATCGCCGCAGAGCGTCCGACCCGGCAGCAGCAGGTGGCCCGGTTTCAGCCGGAAGAATGTCACCGTGCGCGTCGCCTGCGGCGCATGGCCCAGGGCCGCGCCCGTGGCACCATCGACGCCGGAGGGGACGTCCACGGCGAGGAGCGGTGCCCGCACCGCCGCCAGGGTCTCCACGACGATGCCCTCGACCGGGCGCGCCAGGCCGGCGCCGAAGACGGCATCGATGACGAGCCCGGCGCGGGCCGCGCGCACGGGCGTGAATTCCGCCATCGGCCCGCGCCAGCGCGCCGCCGCCAGCGCCGCGTCGCTGCCCGCGCGCGGTGGTGCCAGCGCCGCGACGGCCACCGGCCAGCCCCACTGCTCCAGCAGGCGCGCCGCGACATAGCCGTCGCCGCCATTGTTGCCGGGCCCGGCCAGCACCAGAGTGGGCACGGGCGGCGTCATGCCCGATGCGGCCATCGCCACGGCGCGGCCCGCCGCCTCCATCAGGGTGATGCCGGCAATGCCCGCGGCGATCGCGGCGGAGTCGGCACGTGCCATCTCCGCCGGGGTGAGCAGCGTGAGGGCATCGGGCGCGGCATCGACGGGCGGGCGCGGAGCGACGATCATGGCGGCGAGTCCCGGAGGGGGCCGAAGGGGGAGCCAGACCATGCCAAGCGGCGGAGCACCGCGCCAGGAGCGCAGCCTGCACGAGATCCATGCGGACGACCCGGAGCGCGCCGATGCCCTGGCCTGGGGACGGCGCGGCATGCTGCGGGGCGCCGCGCTGGCGGCGATGGGCGCGGCCGTCGGCGCCGCGATCCCCTTCGGCCGGCAGATGCCCGGCGGCCTGTTGCCCGCCGCGCTCGCGCAACCCGCGGGCGCCCCCGCCATCCTGCGCATGGACGGCAAGGGCGCGCTGCTCATCCTCGGCGACCGGCCCCTGGTCGCGGAGACGCCGGAGACGCTGCTCGACGACGATGTCACAACGGCCGAGGCCTTCTTCATCCGCAACAACGGCCAGACGCCGGAGCCGCTGACGGGCGATCCCCGGGCCTGGAAGCTGCGCATCGACGGCGAGGTCGCGACGCCGCTCGACCTGACGCTCGGCGAGATCGAGGCGCGCTTTCCACTGGTGACACGGCGGCTGCAACTGGAATGCGGCGGCAACGGCCGCGCCGCCTTCGTGCCCGAGACCCGCGGCAACCAATGGGGCAATGGCGCGATCGCCTGCGCCGAATGGACCGGCGTCCGGCTGCGCGACCTGATCGCCGCCGCGGGCCCGGGCGCCGAGGCGCGCTTCACAGGACATTTCGGCGCCGACCCGCATCTCTCGGGCGATCCGAACCGCCAGGCGATCAGCCGCGGCATGCCGATCGCCAAGGCCCGGGACGAGGATACGCTGGTCGCGCTGCGCCTGAACGGCCGGCCGATCCCGACCATCCACGGAGCTCCGGTGCGGCTCGTGGTGCCGGGCTGGCCCGGCAGCCTCAGCCAGAAATGGCTGAACCGCATCCTGATCCGCAAGGACCCGCATGACGGCCAGGGCATGGGCGGCACCTCCTACCGCCTGCCGGTCCGCCCTGTCGTGCCGGGCAGCCGCAACGACGGGCGGGACTTCGCCGACATGCAGTCCATGCCGGTCCGCTCCGTGCTGACCAGCCACGCCCATGGCGCGCGGCTGCCGGCGGGGACCCGGGCGCTGGCGCTGCGCGGCAAGGCCTGGGCCGGCGACCTGACGGTGCGGGAGCAGCACGTCTCGGTCGATTTCGGCCGAAGCTGGCAGCGCATGGACCTGCGCGATCCGGCGAACCCGCATGCCTGGCAGTCCTGGTCCGGCACCGTGACCCTGCCCTCGGACGGCTATTTCGAGATCTGGTACCGCGCGACCGACAGCACCGGCGCGATGCAGCCGCATGCCGCGCCGAACTGGAACCCGCAGGGCTACGGCGCCAATGCGATCAGCCGCGCCGCCATCCTGGTAGGGGCGGGATGATCCGCGCGGTTGCGCTGCTCGTCGCCCTGCTGGCCACCCCCGGCCTGGCGCAGGAGCCGGAGACCGAGGACGTCCTGCCCGCCGGTCCGGGCCGGGAGGCGGTGTTCCCGCTCTGCACCGCCTGCCATGCCTCCGCGGTGATCCGCCGCTCCGGCCTCACCCGCGAGCGCTGGGACGAGCTGATGGACTGGATGACAGAGCGTCACGGCATGCCGGCGCTGGAGGGCGAGCAGCGGACCGTCATCGTCGACTACCTCGCCGAGCATTTCCCGCCGCGGCGGACGGTACCCGCCGGACGCGGAAGGAACCCCTTCCAGACGGACTGAGGTCCCCCCCAGCCGCGCAGGCCTGCTACGCTGCGCCGCACCCAGTCGAGTCGCGGACTCCGGGGCGGCGCAGCGGGAGCAGGAGCCATGGCCTTCGTCGTCGCGGTGGCGCAGCAGAAGGGCGGCGCCGGGAAATCGACCGTCGCGGCCAACCTCGCCGCGGCGCTGGCGGCCTCGGGCGGGCGCGTCGCGCTGCTCGACACCGACCCGCAGCACTCCCTCACCCGCTGGCACGCGGAGCGGCAGAAGCAGGCCGGCCGCGCCGCGCCGCTGCATTTCGCGGCACCCTCGGGCTGGCGCCTTTCCGGCGCGCTCGACCAGCTTCGCCGCGAGCAGGACTTCGTGATCCTCGACACGCCGCCGCATGCCGATACCGACGCCAAGCTGGCGATCCGCGGCGCCGACCTGGTGCTGATGCCGCTGCAGCCCTCCGCGGCCGATCTCTGGGCCAGCGAGGCCACGATGAAGCTGGCGGCGGACGAGAAGCGGCGCCTTGCCGCACTGCTCAACCGCGTGCCCGCGCAGGGGCGCCTTCGACAGGAGATCGCGGGACGGCTCAAGGCGGCGAACGTGCCGCTGCTGACCCCGGTGCTCGGCAACCGTACCGGCTTCGCCCAGGCCTTCCAGGAAGGGCTTGCGGTGACGGAGGCGCAGCCGCGCAGCGCCGCGGCCGAGGAGGTGCGGGCGCTGGAAGCGGCGATCCGCGCCATGGCGGCTGGCAAGGGCTGAAACCGGGCCCACCTGCTGCTGGGCCGTCGTCCACCAAGGAAAACCGATGCTGCTGGGAAAGCTGTTCTACACGCTCCATGTGCTGGGCGCCGTGCTCTGGGTCGGCGGCATGGCCTTCGCCATCCTCGCCCTGCGTCCCGCGCTCGCGGTGCTCGAGCCGCCGCAGCGCCTGGCGCTGCACCAGGGCGTGCTGGCGCGCTTCTTCCGCATCATCTGGCACGCCATGCCGATCGTTCTGGTCACGGGCTGGCTGATGCTGTTCGGGTACTATGGCGGTTTCCGCAACGCGGGCTGGCACATCCACCTGATGCACCTCTCGGCCATCCTGATGGCGGCGATCTTCGTCAGCATTTTCGCCGGGCCCTGGAAGGGCTTCCGCGCCGCCATGGCGCGCGGCGACGCGCCCGCTGCGGCGAAGGCGGCGGACAGCATCCGCCAGCTTGTCACGGCCAACCTGGTATTGGGGCTGCTGACCGTTGCCGTCGCCGCCTGGGGCCGCTTCGGCGGTTGAGCCCGCCCGGCCTCGACGCGGGCGCCGCCAGCGGCTTCACTCCCCGCCGCACGGCGAACGACCAGGACAGAGCGTGACCGACCCGACCGGCCCGGCTTCCAGCGGCATCGACATCAGCGAGGACGACTACCCCGAGATGGAGGCCGTGGCCGCCATCCAGCGCGGCCTGCACGCCTTCAACCAGGAGATGGGCGGTCCCTACGACCGGGAGCCGGTCACCGTGCTGGCGCGCGACGCCGAAGGGACGGTGCTCGGCGGGCTGCTCGGCCTGACCTACTGGAACTGGCTCTTCATCGACTGGCTCTGGCTGGCCCGCGACACTCGCGGCCAGGGGCTGGGATCGCAGCTTCTCGAGCGCGCGGAGGCGATCGCCCGGGGTCGCGGCTGCACCGACGCCTATACCGACACCTTCAGCTTCCAGGCGCCGCGGTTCTGGACCCGGCACGGCTACGCCGAGTTCGGCAGGCTGGACGGCATGCCGCCCGGCCATGCGCGGATCTGGTTCAGGAAGACACTCGGCGTAGCGCGCTGAGCCGGACATGTACCCGCATCTCGACCATGGAGAGACAGGATGAAGGCCGCCGTCGTCACCGAAGCGGGGCTCCGGGTGCAGGACGTGCCCGACCCTGAGCCCAAGCCGAACGAGGTGCTGGTGCGGGTCCGTGCCGCCGGGCTCAACCGCGCCGACCTCGGCGTGGCGGCGGGGCATGCGCATGGCCGCCAGGGCGGACCGGGCACCATCGTCGGGCTGGAGTTCGCCGGCGAGGTGGTGGCCGTCGGCGCCGAGGTGCCGCCCGGCATCGCCAGGGGCCAGCGCGTGATGTGCAGCGGCAATGGCGGCTATGCGGAATACGCCGTCGCCGACTGGGGCCGGGTCTCGCCGCTGCCGGACAGCAACATGGGATGGGAGCAGGCGGCGACCCTGCCCGTGGCGCTGCAGACCATGCACGACGCCGTCGTGACCAATGGCGGGCTCGCTAAGGGCGAGGCGATCCTGATCCAGGGTGCCTCCTCCGGCGTCGGGCTGATGGGGCTGCAGATCGCCAGGGCGATGGGCGCTTCGCTGGTGATCGGCACCTCGACCGATGCGGGCCGACGCGCGCGCCTCGGGGAATTCGGCGCCGACCTCGCCATCGACACCACCGACCCGGCCTGGCCCGACCGCGTGCTGGAGGCGACGGGCGGCAAGGGCGTGGAGGTGATCGTCGACCAGGTCTCCGGCCACCTTGCCAACGGCAACCTGCGCGCCTGCGCGATCCTCGGCCGCATCGTGAATGTCGGCCGGCTCGGCGGGGCCAGGGGGGAGTTCGACTTCGACCTGCATGCGCTCCGGCGCATCCGCTACATCGGCGTGACCTTCCGCACGCGCAGCCTCGAGGAGGTCAGGGAGATCAACCGCCGCATGCGCGCCGACCTCTGGCCGGCGGTGGAGGCCGGCCAGCTTCGCCTGCCGATCGACCGGGTCTTCCCGCTGGCCGAGGCCGCCGAGGCGCTGGCGCACATGAAGGCGAACCGGCACTTCGGGAAGATCGTGCTGGCGTGCTGACGCCCGGGGCGCCGGCGATCACCGCCGGATCCCCAGCGTCACCTCTCGCCGCCAGATATAAAGCCCTGATCCCACCAGCACCGCGATGCCGGCGGCGTCCCAGCCGTCCGGCAACTCGCCCCAGACCAGCACCCCCATGATCGTGGTCCAGATGATGGCGGAATACTCGAAGGGCGCGAGCAGGGTCGGCTCGCCGCGGCGGTAGGCTTCCGTCATCAGCATCTGCGCCAGCGCCGAGATCAGCCCGGTGCCGGCGAGCAGCGCCCATTGCCAGGGTGTCGGCCAGATCCAGACCGGCGCCGCCGCCACCGCGGACACCGCGGCGGAGCCGATGGCGAACCAGAGCACGATGGTGACGTTCTGCTCGCCTGCGCTGCCCATCTGGCGGATCGTGATCATCGCGACGGCCCAGGCGACGGCGCCGAACAGCACCATCCCCACCGCCAGCAGGTCCACCCGCTCCCCGCCCGTGGGGCCGGTCATCAGCAGCACGCCGAGGAAGCCGACCAGGATCGCCGCGCCGCGCCGTGGCCCGACGCGTTCGCCGAGCAGCGGAATCGCCAGCAGGGTCAGGAAGAAGGGCATGGTGAAGCCGAGCGCGGTGACGGTCGCGATCGGCAGATGGGCGTAGCCGTAGAAGGCCCCGAACATGCCGCCGAGCCCCGCCACCATGCGGATCGCGTGCAGCCCGGGCCGTTCGGTGCGCAAGGCCCGCAGCCCGCCATGGGCGAACAGCAGCGGCAGCAGCGCCGGGATGGCGAAGAGGTTCCGGCACAGCACAACCTGCGCCAGCGGCACCTGGTTGCCGAGCCCCTTCACGCAGGCCGCCCCCAGGGTGAACAGCGCCGCCGCGCCAAGCACGAGCAGCACCGCGCGGCGGCGGGCCCGGCGCATCGCCGTCGCGGAGGTGGGGTCTTGCTGGTCCATGGACGGCGTTCTGCGGCGAAGGTAGGGTCCGCGCCGCATGAAGGCCAGATCACCCCGGGCATCCCTGCCGTGACGCCGAGATCACCGAAGGCGCCGCCGGTCGCCCCCTATCCCGGCCTCGATATCCGCAGCGACGACCTCGTCTGGGAGGGGCGTTTCCCCCTGCAGCGCGTGGTCTTCACCTATGAACGCTTCGACGGCGCCCGATCGGCGGAACTGACCTGGGAGTTGTGGCGGCGCGGCCGGGGCGTGGCGATCCTGCCCTATGACCCCGCGACGGACCGGATTGCGCTGATTCAGCAGTTCCGCCTGCCCGCGCACGCGGCGGGGCTCCACCCGGTGCAGACGGAATGTCCCGCGGGGCTGCTGGAGCCGACGGAAGACCCCGAGGCCGCGGGGCGGCGCGAACTGGCCGAGGAGACCGGCCTCCGCGCCGGCCGGATGGAGCGGATCGGACGCTACATGCTGATGCAGGGCGGCTGCGACGAGGTGATGATTTATTTCGCCGCCCATGTCGCGCTGACCGAGGGCCCCGCGCCGCGCACCCATGGCCTGGTGCATGAGGGCGAGGACACCCGCGTGCTGGTCATGCCAGCCGAGGACGCCTTCGCCATGCTGGACGCGGAGCGGGTGGAGAACGTGACCCTGGCCTGCTGCCTGTGGTGGCTCAGGCACCATCGCGCGCGGCTCCGGCGGGACTGGGCCTGACCCCGCCGCCTTGCCCCCCGCCCGCGGACGGGGGATGAAGGGATCATGCCGACCGAAACGCTGTTCCGCGACGACGCCTATGCCGCCGAGTGCTCCGCCCGCGTCCTGGCCTCCGGCCCGGAGGGGATCGTGCTCGATCGCACCGTCTTCTACGCCCAGGCCGGCGGGCAGCCCGGCGATACCGGCGTGTTGCGCTGGGCGGACGGCGAGATGCCGGTCGCCAACGCGGTGAAGGGCCCGGACGACACGATCCTCCATCTGCCTGCACCCGATGCCCCCCTGCCCCCGGTCGGCGCCGACGTCACCGCCGCGCTCGACTGGGCCCGCCGGCATCGGCACATGCGCATGCACACCGCGCTCCACCTGCTCTGCAGCCTGATCCCGGGCGCCGGAGTCACCGGCGGGCAGATCGGCGCCGACCGCTCTCGGCTCGACTTCGACCTGCCGGAGCCGCCGACCAAGGACTGGCTGACCGAGCGCCTCAACGCCCTGATCGCCGCCGACCTGCCCGTCGGCGAACGCTGGATCAGCGAGGCGGAGCTGGAGGCCAATCCGGGCCTCGTGCGCACCCTCTCCGTCCAGCCGCCGCGCGGCGCGGGCCGCATCAGGCTGGTGCGCATCGGCGCGGAGGCGGCGCCCGTCGACCTGCAGCCCTGCGGCGGTACGCATGTGCGCGCGACCGCCGAGATCGGCCGGGTCGAGGTGACGAAGATGGAAAGCAAGGGCAGGCAGAACCGGCGCGTCTACGTCGTGCTGGTGGGGGAGTGAGCGCGATGGACAACCTGGTCTCGACCGCCTGGCTCGCGGCGGAACTCGGCAAGCCGGATCTTCTTGTCTTCGACTGCCCCACCTACCTGCCGGGCGAGCCCGGCAACAAGAAGGACGGCTTCCGCGCCGCGCATATCCCCGGCGCCCAGCTTTTCGACATCGACGAGATCGCCGACCCCGAGGAGCCGTCGCTGCCGCACATGGTGCCCTCGGCCGCGCGCTTCGCGAAGCTGGTCGGCGCGCTCGGCGTCTCCAACGACACGCGCGTCGTCTTCTACGACCAGCACGGGCTGCGCTCCTCGGCGCGGGGGTGGTGGATGATGCGGCTGTTCGGGCACGAGAAGGCGGCGGTACTGGATGGCGGGCTGCCGGTCTGGCAGCGCGAGGGCCGGCCGGTCGAAACCGGCGACGCGAGGCCCCGCCCGGCCGCCACCTTCACCGCGGATTTCCAGGCGGAGCGCCTGCGCGGCATCGGCGACGTGAAGAAGATCGTGCGGCAGGGCGGCGGCGGCGCGCTGATCCTCGACGCCCGCGCCCGCGGCCGCTTCGCCGGCACGGCGCCGGAGCCGCGCAAGGAACTGCCCTCCGGCCATATGCCGGGCGCTGCCAACCTGCCCTCGGCCGAGCTGCTCGGCCCCGACCTCCTGATGAAGGACCGCGCCACGCTGCGTGGCATGTTCGAGGCCGCGGGCGTGACGGCGGAGCGCCCCGTCGTCACCTCCTGCGGCTCCGGCGTGACGGCCTGCGCGCTGGCGCTCGGCCTGGTGCAGGCCGGCTTCCCGGAGCCCGCGGTGTATGACGGGTCCTGGACCGAATGGGCCGGCCGCCCCGAAACGCCCAAGGCAACCGCCTGATCCCGCACGGAGAGCCCCCATGCCCGACGACGCCCCGCCGAAGGGCCATCCGCCCCAGGCCTTCGCCACCCGGATGAGCCACGCGGGCCGTGCCGGCACGCGCATCCATGGCTTCGTGAACCCCGCCGTGCATCGCGGCTCGACCGTGCTGCAGACCTCCAACGCGGCGCGGCGGGAGGGCTCGAAGCGCCGCTTCGACCAGTACATGACCTACGGCACGCAAGGCGGGCCGACCCACTACGCGCTCGAGGACGTGATCGCCGAGATCGAGGGCGGCACGCGCAGCCTGATCGTCGGCACCGGCCTCGCCGCCGTCGCGGTGCCATTGCTGGCCTACCTCAAGGCCGGCGACCACTGCCTGATGCCGGACAGCGTCTATGGTCCGGGCCGCAACCTGGCCAACGGGCTGCTGAAGGGCTGGGGCGTCGAGACGACCTTCTACGACCCCTGCGTGGACGAGGCGGGGATGGCGGCCCTGCTCCGCCCCAACACGAAGGTGGTCTATACCGAAAGCCCCGGCAGCCACACCTTCGAGGTGCAGGACATCCCCGCCATCGCCCGCGCCGCGCATGCCCGCGGCGCCAAGGTGCTGATGGACAACACCTGGGGCATCCACCACTTCATGCCCTTCGAGAAGGGCGTCGACGTCTCCATCCAGGCGCTCACCAAGTATGTCGGCGGGCATTCCGACGTGCTGCTCGGCAGCGTCACGGTGAACTCGGACGCGGACTGGCAGGTGGTACGCGGCGCCGGCTCGCAGCTTGGCCAGTATGCCTCGCCCGATGAATGCTGGCTGGCGCTGCGCGGCATCCGCACCATGCCGGTCCGTCTCGCGCGCCAGGAAGCCAGCGGGATCGAGGTCGCCCGCTGGTTCGAGGCGCGCCCGGAGGTGAACCAGGTGATGCATCCCGCCCTGCCGAGCCATCCGCAGCACGCACTGTGGAAGCGCGACTTTACCGGTGCCTGCTCCCTGTTCGGCGTGGTGTTCAGGCCGGACTACACGCAGGACGACGTCGAGCGTTTCATCGACAACCTCACCCTGTTCGGCATCGGCGCGAGCTGGGGCGGCTTCGAGAGCCTGGCGACGGTGACCACCGGCAACATCACCCGCACCGCCGGCACCGGCAACTTCGGCGGGCCGATGGCACGGATCCATATCGGGCTCGAGGAGCCTGCGGACCTGATCGCCGACCTCGAGCAGGGGCTTCGGCACCTCCGGGCCTGACGCGCATGGCTGCCCTGGCGAAGCGGCATGGCGCCTTCGCCGCGGCGGCGGCGATGCTGTGCCTTGAACGATAAGCCGGCGCGGGAGCGGACAGAATGGCGAGAGGCCTTGCGGCGCTGAAGGGCACGCCTGCCGTGCCCATCCTGGTCGCGGTCGCGCTCATGACCGGCCTCGCCATCGGCCTGCGGCAGAGCATCGGCCTCTTCATGCCGCCCGCGGTGAAGGACCTCGGCATCGCCGTGGCCGACTTCACCCTGGCCGTCGCGGTGCAGAACCTGGCCTGGGGAATCCTGCAGCCCTTCGCCGGCGCGCTGGCCGACCGGTTCGGCTTCCGCCCCGTGATGCTGGCGGGCGCGGCCAGCTACTGCATCGGCCTGCTGCTGCTGAGCCTGGCGACAGGGGTGGTCATGATCATCCTCGGCGCCGGCGTCTTCGTCGGCCTCGCGCTGGGCTGCACGGGCTCGGGCCTCGGCCTCGCCGTTGCG
>JAIYAI010000197.1 GCA_027489135.1 Acetobacteraceae bacterium | reverse complement strand
GGGCACGGTGAGGCCGACGCGGTCGAGGTCGAAGCTGCGGCGGAAGAAATCGCGGAACTCCGGATAGTGGTCGATGCGGTCCTCGGTGAGCACCGCGGTGGGGCGCAGCCCTGCCAGGTCCGGCGGCGGGATGATGGCGACGTCCATCGGCTCAAACCCCCTTGCGGGCCATGAAGTCGAGCAGCAGGGCCGCGATCTCGGGCCCGCTGTCCTCCTGCAGGAAGTGCCGGCCCGTCACCAGGTGCGGGCCCTCGGCATGCGGGATCAGCGCCTTGAAGCGGGCGGCGAAGGTCGCGGCGTCGAAGACCTCGTCCTCCCGCCCCCAGATCAGCAGGGTCGGCCAGGTGGAGGCGCGCAGCCCCTCCTCCAGCCATTGGAAGCGCGCCTTCGCCCGCGCCGTGTCGTCGAGCGGGATCCAGCGCGGCCAGTTCCAGGTCAGGAGCCGGTCCGCGGGATCGGGCAGCGCCGCCTCGTAGACCGCCTGGGCGCGGTCGCGGAACCGCTGGCGGTCGACGACGGAGAGATACATCCCCCGCCCCGCCAGCGCGCCGTGGCGGCCGAGCAGCCAGGGTCCGACCAGCGGCGCATGCATCATGCGCCAGGGGAAGATCGCGGCGTGGAAGGCGGCGGGCGGCGCGGGCCAGGCCCAGGTGGACATGATGGCCAGCGCCGCGACGCGATGCGGGTCCGTCAGCGCGGCGCCGAACCCCGTCGGCCCGCCCCAGTCGTGGCAGACGAAGACGGCGTCGCGCAGGTCGAGTTGGCGGACCAGCGCGACGAGGTTGCTGATATGCCCGTCCAGGCTGTGCGCGTGCTCCGAGACCGGCTTCTCCGACCGGCCGAAGCCGATCATGTCCGGCACCACCACGCGCCGTCCGGCGGCGAGCAGCGGCGGGATGACGTCGCGCCAGAGGTAGCCCCAGGCCGGGTTGCCATGCAGCAGCAGCACCGGCGGGCCGCTGCCCTCGTCGACATAGGCCATGCGGCGCCCGTTCACCTGCGCGTGGTGCGTGGCGTAGGGCCAGCCGGCCGGATCGGTCGCGCTCATGCCGTCGGCACTCCGTCCACCAGGATGAACTCGAAGGTCGCGGCGCCGGCGCGCAGCGGGATCAGCGCCTGGTACTCCGGCGAGCGATAGCAGGCCTCGGCGCTGGCGAAGTCGGGGAACGCGGCGATGACGACGCGGCGCGCCTCCTCCGGTCCCTCGAAGGTCAGGGTGCGGCCGCCGCGAGCGATGTGCCGGCCGCCGAAGCGGGCCAGCACGCCGGGCGAGCGTTCGGCATAGGCGCGGTAGGCCTCAGGGTCGTGCACCGTGGCGCGGACGATGAAATAGGCCGCCATGCGGTGCCTCCCTGCATCACCGGAAGCATAGCCGGCACGACGGGAGGCCGGCATCGCCGACCGGCGAATGGCCCCTATCCGCCGCCCGGCGCGTCACTAGCAGCCCAGCTTCCGGGCCAGGTCCTGGAAGTCGCTGGCCACCACGTCCCAGGCCTCGGACGGGCCGAGATCCGTCGCCTGGTCCGGACCGTGCTCCGTCGGGCGGGTCACGAAGGCGGTCTTCAGGCCGCAGTTGCGCGCCGCCTTCAGGTCGCCGTTATGCGCCGCACCCAGGCAGAGTTCGTCGGGGCGGATCATCAGCACTTCGGCGGTGCGCAGATAGGCCTCGGGCTGCGGCTTGTAGGCCTGCGCCACCTCGGCGCCGAGGATCGCGTCCCAGGGAATGCCGGCGCGCTTGGCCATCGCCGTCATCAGCGCGATGTTGCCGTTGGACAGCGGCGCGATGATGAACTTCCGCTTGAGGCGCGTCAGGCCCGCCACCGCCTCCGGCCAGGGGTCGAGGCGGTGCCAGGCGCGGTTCCACTCCGCCAGTTCCGCTTCCCCGATGCGCACGGGGTCCAGGCCGTGGTCCTTCAGAACGAGTTCCAGATTCTCGCGGTGCAGGATGTCGAGCCGGGTGAAGGGGCGCTTGCCGGTCCGGCATTCCTCCATGGCGGGCTGGTAGCGCTTGCGCCAGGCATCGGCGAAGGCGTGCGGGTCGATGCCGGTGCCGCCGTGCCGCGCCAGGAAGGGCGCGCTTTCGCGTGCGACGCTGTTGCGCCAGTCCACCACCGTGCCGAAGACGTCGAAGACGATGGCTTTCACGTTGTCCATGCCGCTCACTCCCGATGAGGCGGGCCGGCCTTGTGCCGGCCCGAGGCCGCGAATGCGGCCCGCCGCCTGTGCGGCGTAGCCAGGCGCGCGGAGGCGCGCGCCGGCGATTGAGGGCCCTGAGCCCGCCAGGGTTCAGGGCGCGCCGTCACGCATCGCCCATTTCTCGTCGAAGGCCCAGACCTCGGGGAAGCCCATGAGCTCCGTCATGCGCTTGAAGCCGTAGCTCTCGCCGATGGCGGTGCTGTCGCCGTGCTGCTTCAGGTGAGCATAGACACGCTCCAGCGCCGCGGCCACCGCCAGGAAGCCGACCGCCGGGTAGATCGACATGGCGTAGCCGATCTGCGTGAGCCGCTCGACGGAGAGGATCGGCGTGCGGCCGCCCTCCACCATGTTGGCGAGCAGGGGCTTGCGGAAGCTCTTCCCGATCTCGACCATCTCTGCCTCGCTCTCGGGGCTCTCGATGAAGATGATGTCGGCGCCGGCCTCGTCGTAGATGTGGCCGCGGCGGATGGCTTCCTCCAACCCCAGCGTCGTGCGCGCATCGGTGCGGGCGACGATGAGGAAGTTCGGGTCCTTCCGCGCCTCGGCGGCGACCTTGATCTTCAGCGCCATCTCCTCGGCCGGGATGACGCGGCGGCCGGGCGTATGGCCGCACTTCTTCGGCATCTCCTGGTCCTCGAGCTGGATGCCCGCCAGCCCCGCCGCCTCGTAGCCCATCACCGTGTGGCGCACGTTCAGCAGCCCGCCATAGCCCGTGTCGGCATCGGCGATCACCGGGGTCTTCGTGCCGCGCGCCATCTGGCCCATGCGGGACACCATGTCGGTATAGGTGGCGATGCCGGCATCGGCGACACCGAGATGCGAGGCCACGGTGCCGAAGCCGGTGCCGTAGAGGCAGTCGAAGCCCATGCCGTCGGCAACGCGCGCGCTGATCATGTCGAAGATGCCGGGGGCGACGATGAACTTGCCGGCCGCGAAGGCGGCCTTGAGGCGGGGATCGGCCATGCCGGGATTCTCCTATTGCTGGGGCCTGACATGCCCCTTGGCGGCGGCCTCCGTCCAGATGCGGTCCTCGCGCCGCATTGCCTCCAGCAGCGCCGGGCCGGGGCGGAGGTCGGGCTCGACGCCCATCGCCTTCAACCGCTCCTGCAGCGCGGGGTCGGCATAGGCACGCTGGATCGCGGGCACGAGACGCTCCGCCACGGCGTCGGGCAACCCGCGCGGGCCGAGCAGCGCGACCCAGCCGGCGAGGTCGAAATCCGCCACCCCCTGCTCCTGCACCGAGGGCGTGTCCGGGAAGTAGGGAGAGCGCGTGGCGGTCGATACGGCGAGCGCGCGGACCTTGCCCGTGCCGACATGCGGCATGGCGCTGACCGTGCTGGTCCAGCCCACGGGCAGATGGCCGGCGACGACGTCGTTCATCAACGGCCCACCGGAGCGATAGGCGACATCGGGCATGTCGACCCCCGCGCGCCGCGCCAATTCCTGCCCGATGAAGGAGGACAGCGCCTCCGTGCTGCCGGTGCCGAATTTCCCGGGATTGGCCCTGGCCTGCGCCAGCATCCCGCGCAGGTCGGCGAAGGGCTGCGACGTGCCGGCCATCAGCACCATGGTGTTGCGGCTGAGCATGGCGATCGGCGTGACGTCGCGGATCGGGTCATAGGGCATGGTCGGCACGAAGACGCGGTTCGCCACATGGGTGGAGACCACCATCAGCAACGTGTGCCCGTCCGGCTCCGCGCGCACGACCATCTCCGTGCCGATCACCCCGGCGGCGCCGGCGCGGTTCTCGACGACGAGGGGCTGGGGCAGGGTGGGGCGCAGCGCCTCGGCGATGGCGCGGGCGAGCAGGTCGGTGCCGCCGGAGGCCGCGTAGGGCACGACCAGGCGGATGGGACGCGTCGGTTCCCAGCGGGCCTGGGCGCGGGCCGCGGCAGGCAGGGCGAGGGCGGGCAGCAGCAGGGCGGCGCGGCGGCGCATGGTTGAGATCCTCCCGTCGTTGGCCGCCGTCCTATCGGCTGCGCGTCCCGGTGGCGAGGGGAGGGGGTTCCATGCCAGGATGCGCCCCCCAACCCGAACCGAGGAGGCCCAGACATGCCCGACGCCAGCGGACGCCCGATGCAGGCCAGCGCCGTCGCCGAGATCGAGCAGGTGATCCAGACCTATTTCGACGGGCTCTACGAGGGCAACGCCGACAAGCTCGCCGCCGCCTTCCACCCGTGCAGCCATCTGTATTCCGAGAAGGATGGCGGCGTTGCCGACCTGCCGCGCGAGGAATGGCTGGGCTGGGTGAGGAAGCGCGACAGCGCCCAGAAGCTCGGCCTGAAGCGCGACGACCGGATCCTGATGATGGACATCAGCGGGCCGGAGACCGCCTTCGTGAAGGTCGCCTGCCAGATTCCGCCGCGCTACTTCACGGACTACCTGGTGCTGAACAAGACGGCCGAGGGCTGGAAGATCGTCAGCAAGGTGTTCCGCACGGACGTGCGCGAGTAGGCAGCCAGACGTGCCGATCTGCTTCCTGCACGATACCCGGGTCGGCGGCGTCATCCGCGCCGTCGGCTTCGACCGCCAGGTGGTCCGGGTCACCCCCGCCCGCCCGGCGGCCGATGCGATCGCCGAACTGCTCGGCCTGCTCCAGGCCAATCCGCATGCGAGCCCCTCCGCGCAGGGCTGGGGCATGGAACTGGTCATCCTGTGTCATGGCTCGCCGGACGGGCTCATGCTCGGGGCGGCGCCTGCGGTGAACCAGCACAATGTCGGGATCTTCGCGCCGCTGCGCGGGCGCTTCAGCCTGGTGTCCGTGCGCGCCTGTGCGGCGGCGGTGATCTACAACCGCGGCCCCAACCCCGTCGGCGCGCATGATGGCGCCACCTTCTGCAGCGGTCTGGCGCGGACGCTGGCGGCCAGGGTGATGGCCGCCGATACGATCCAGGGCTTCGGCGATTCCGACGCGATGTGGAACACGACCGGGGAGATCGTCCTGGCGAACTGGGCCGGTAATGTCGGCACCTGGGGGCCGCAGGGCCAGCCGATCAGCTACACGACGCCGGCCCAGCGCGCGGCGGACCGGGCGGCAGGCCGCGGTTGACGTCGCCTCGCGACGAAGAAATGCTTCCCAACCAGTGCGAAAAAGGGTTTAATTTCGTCTCGAAACAACAAATGGGAGGGCTGCCGTGCCGAAGATCGACTTCGAAGGGATTGCCCCGTCGACAGGGTTCACGCCGCTGCCGAGCGGATATGCCGGCTTCAAGTGGAAAAGCACTGTAGCCGCCAATCCGGATCTCATCCCGAATGCCGAGGCGGTGCTGCAATCCGGCACGGATGTCGGTCTGCTGGGCTTCGACGGGAAGGCCAAGATGCGGAGCAAGTCGGGCGATTTTGATCTCGTCGAGGGCCACTTCACCTCGCTGCTCAGTGGCGGATCGACGCTGAAAGTGAAGGCCGTCGATGACGGCGTCCGCGTCGGCAAGGCGAAGATCGACCTGACCGACAGCGATCAGCTTTTCGCCTTCGGTGCGCAGTTCAGCAGCATCGACAAGGTGATCTTCAGCAGGGGCAGCGCCTGGACGGATGACCTGGAGGTCAGCTTCGGCGCTGCGGTGCGCTCCTCCGCGGACGACCCCTGGGGCTGAGGCGCTTACGCATTCGGCCGCAGCAGATAGGGCGCCCCGCTGCGCTCGCAGATGCCGCGGATCAGCGTGTCCAGGCTGGCCGGGACCGGCACGCCCTCCTTCGACCGCTTCGCGTGCATCATGTCCTCGGGCTCGCCCGCCACCAGCACCGGCATGGCGGGATCGGCCGGCGGCGTCGCGTGCAGGATGTCGATGACGTCGTCGAGGTCGCCTTCGAAGGCGCCCGGGTCGCGGAAGGCCTTGGGGTCGATCGCCAGGAAGAAGTGGCCGATATTGTGCGGCAGATCGTCGCGGCCGCTCCGGTTGCGGATGGGGGAGAAGCTGCTGCCCACCAGCGCGCCGCCCAGGATGTGCACCAGCATCGCGAGGCCATAGCCCTTGGCGCCGCCGGTATCCTCGGCGCCGCCGACCGGGGTGATCCCGCCCTCCTTCTTCTGGAAGACGAAGGCGTTGGCGTCATGCGGATCGGTGATCGCCGTGCCCTTCTCGTCCACCACCCAGCCGGGCGGCAGCGGCGCGTCGTTGAGGTGGTGCACCTTCACCTTGCCGGCGGCGACCGTCGTCGTCGCCATGTCGAGCACGAAGGGCTTGTTGCGCTTCGCGGGTGCGGCAAAGGCGAGCGGATTCGTTCCCAGCACAGGCATCGCACCCCGCGTCGGCACCATGGTCACGCCGCGCGTGCTGCTGGTGACCATCCCGATCACCCCGCGCTGCGAGGCGATGCGCGCATAGGCGCCCGCCGCGCCGAAATGGTGGCTGTTCACCACGCCGACGATGCCGACGCCGTGCTGCAGCGCCTTGTCCACGGCGAGGTTCATCCCGAACACGCTGACCGGGTGCCCGAGCCCGTTGCCGGCATCGACCAGCGCCGTCGGCCCGGTATCGCGCACCACCTTCGGCCGCGCAGTGAGCTGGATGCGGCCCGCCTTCACCCCCTCCTCATAGGTCATCATCATGGAGATGCCGTGGCTGTCGACGCCGAGCAGGTCGGTCTCCACCATGATGCCGGCGGTGGTCTCCGCGAGATCGGCGGGCATGCCCCAGGCGGTGAGGATGGCGTGAAGCTGGGCGCGGATGCTCTCGGCCGCGACGGGCGTGCCGGTGGTGACGTTCTTCGCCATGGTCGTTTCCCCCTGTTCTGCGTCAGTCGACGCGCGCGCCGGATGCGCGGACCACCGGCGTCCAGCGCTCGATCTCGGCGGCGATGAAGGCGCGGGTCTTCTCCGGGTCCATGCCCTCGGGAATGGTGTTGCCCAGCGTCAGCAGCCGCTCCCGCACCTC
>JAIYAI010000289.1 GCA_027489135.1 Acetobacteraceae bacterium | reverse complement strand
GATGAAGATCTCGGACTTGGCCGGATCCTTCTCCTGGCAATCCGCCAGCTTGCCGGGCAGGGTCGAGATGTCGAGCGCGTTCTTCCGCCCCACCTTCTCCCGCGCCAGCTGCGCCGCCTTGCGCGCCGCGGCGGCAAGGACGACCTGGTCGAGGACGATGCGCGCTTCCTTCGGATGCGTCTCGAACCAGTGGGACAGCGCGTCGGCGACGGCGACCTGCACGACCGGCTGGACCTCCGAGGAGACCAGCTTGTGCTTGGTCTGGCTGCTGAACTTCGGGTCCGGCACCTTGACGGATAGCACCGCGGTCAGCCCCTCGCGCATGTCCTCGCCCGAGAGCTCGACCTTCTCCTTCTTCGCCAGGTCCTCGGCGTATTTCATGACGATGCGGGTCAGCGCCTGGCGGAAGCCGGCCTGGTGCGTGCCGCCGTCGCGCTGCGGGATGTTGTTGGTGAAGCACAGCGCCACTTCGCGCGGGCTGTTGTTCCACCACATCGCGAGTTCAACGCGGATGCCGATGTCGGTGTCCTTGCTGACCAGCGAGATCGGCGGCCGGAACAGCGGCTCCTTCCCCTGGTCCAGCCATTCGACGAAGGCGACGAGGCCGCCGCGGAACAGGAAGGCGACTTCCTGCGCGGGCACGTGGCGGTCGTCCTTGAGGTTGATGGCAAGGCCGGAGTTGAGGAAGGCAAGCTCCCGCAGGCGCCGCTCCAGCACCGCGAAGTCGTACTCGACCTTGGTGAAGGTGCCGCTGGATGGCTTGAAGGTGACCTCGGTGCCGTTGCGCTCGTCGGACGGGCCGACGACCTTCAGGGGCTGCACCGTCTCGCCATGCTCGAAGCGGATGAAGTGCTCCTGGCCGTTGCGCCAGATCCGCACCTCCATCCACTCCGAGAGTGCGTTCACCACCGCGGCGCCCACGCCGTGCAGGCCGCCCGAGACCTTGTAGGAGTTCTGGTTGAACTTGCCGCCCGCATGCAGGCGGGTCAGCACCACCTCGGCCGCGGAGACCCCCTCCTCGGCGTGGATGTCGGTCGGGATGCCGCGGCCGTCGTCGCGCACGGTGACGGAGCCGTCGCCGTTCAGCGTGACCTCGCAGCGCGTGGCGAAGCCGGCCTGTGCCTCGTCGACGGCGTTGTCGATGATCTCGAAGGCCATGTGGTGCAGGCCGGAGCCGTCATCGGTGTCGCCGATGTACATGCCCGGCCGCTTGCGCACGGCCTCGAGCCCGCGGAGCACCGTGATGGAGGCGCTGTTGTAGTCGGAGGCCTGGCCGTTGCCGCCCTGTTCGGGCGGATCGGATTCGGCGCGCGCGTCGGCGTCGCTCATGTGGGCGACAGCTCCTTACGAATCGCTGTGCGGATGACATTCTTATATAGGGAATTCCGGCCCTTACGGCACGGGTAAATCGTCATCCGGAACGAGGATTCCGGGCCTTGCGCGATGCCCTTCCGCCAGCCCCCGCAGCGGCGCGAAGACGGCGGAATCCGTGCCGGTCAGGAAGGCCTGGGCGGGCAGCGCCGCCAGCGCCGCGAACAGCGCCTCCCGCCGCGCCGCATCGAGATGCGCGGCAACCTCGTCCAGCAGCAGGATGGGCGCGAAGCCGCGCGCCGCGGCGATCAGCGCCGCATGCGCCAGCACCACCGCGACCAGCAGCGCCTTCTGCTCCCCAGTCGAGCAGAGCGCCGCGGGCAGGTCCTTCGGCGCATGGGTGAAGAGCAGGTCGGCGCGGTGCGGGCCGGCCAGCGTCGCCCCCGCCGCGGCGTCGCGGTTGCGGCCCGTGTCCCAGGCGGCGCGCAGCCCCTCCTCCACCGCCAGCGCGGGCTCCCGCCCCAGTGCCTCCGTCACCGCGCAGGCCAGCGCGAGGCGGGCGGCGGGGAAGGCGCCGGTCACCCGCTCGGCCAGCAGGGTCGCGTTCAGGCGTGCGACCAGGTCCCGCCGCGCGGCCGCCGCGGCCACGCCGTGCCGGGCCATCGCGTCCTCCAGGCCGGTCAGCCAGGCCGGGTCGGCGCGCACCCCTTCCTTCCGCTCCCGCGCCAGCAGGCGGTTGCGCTGGGCCATGGCGTTCTCATAGGCCGCGACCTCCCGCGCGTGGTGCGGCGCCAGCGCCCAGACGAGCCGATCGAGGAAGCGGCGCCGCTCGCTGGCGGCGTCCTGGAACAGCCGGTCCATCTGCGGGGTCAGCCACACCGCGGCGACGCGGTCGGCAAGGTCGGCACGGCTCTTCTGCGTCGCGCCGTCGAGGGTGATGACGCGGCGTTCCAGACGCCCGTCCTCCGGCGTGCCGGTGCCGATGTCGAAGCCGCCCCAGGGCCCCTCGAAGCGACCGGCGGCGGCCCAGGGATACGCCTCCCCCTCCGCGTCGCGGCGGGCGAACTCGGCCGCCCTGGCGCCGCGCAGGCCGCGGCCGGGCCCGAGCAGGCTGACGGCTTCGAGAAGATTGGTCTTGCCGGCCCCGTTGTCGCCCGTGATCACGACGATCGGGGAGGAGAAGGCCTGGGTCAGCCCGGGCCAGCTGCGGAAGGTCCGCAGCATGAGGCGGGTGAGGCGCAGGGTCGCCGTGCCGGGAGACGGGCCACCCCCACCCCGGCCCTCCCCCACCAGCGGGGGAGGGAGCATGGGCTCATCCTTCCTCGTCGCGCTCGGCCTCGACCTCGATGTCCTCGACGCCCTCGCCCTCGTCCTCGAGCTCCTCGGCGTCCTCGATGGTCTCGTCGGCCTCCACGTCCTCGAGCTCCACCTCCTCGCCCTCGACCTCCGCCACCACGGCGCGCTTCTTCAGCTTCTCTTCCGCAATGGAGGCGGCGGTCGGGCGGCGCAGGCGCGGCTGCTCGGCCGGCTGCTCGGTGGCGCACTTCGGGCAGACCGCGGGGGTGCGGGTCAGGTCGTAGAACTTCGTGCCGCAGGCGACGCAGACGCGCTTGAGGCCCAGTTCGGGCTTTGCCATGGGGTGGATGCCTCGGAGGAGATATGCGCCCGTGCCGCAGGGTTGATGTGGCGGCTGCGGCGCGGGCGGATGCAGGGTCGCGCCGCGATTGCCACGGGGCGGGCGCGCATGTCAAACGCCGATCCCGCCATGTCCCACGATCCAGACGCCGCCCCCCGCCCGCTCCGCGCCGGCCGCCCCTCCGCCGGGCTCTCCGGCGCCTTTGGCGTGCCCGGGGACAAGTCGATCAGCCACCGTGCCCTGATGTTCGGCGCACTGGCGGTTGGCACGACCGAGATCTCCGGCCTGCTGGAAGGCGAGGACGTGCTGCGGACCGCCGCCGCCATGCGGGCCCTGGGTGCGACCGTCGAGAAACAGGGCGAGGGCTCCTGGCGCGTCGCCGGCCGTGGCGTCGGCGGCCTGGCGGAGCCGGCGGACGTGCTCGACATGGGCAATTCCGGCACCGCCGCCCGGCTGCTCTCCGGCCTGCTGGCGGGTCACCCGATTTTCGCGGTGATGACCGGCGATGCGTCCCTGCGGCGCCGGCCCATGCTGCGAGTGACCGAGCCCCTCTCGGCCACCGGCGCGCAGTTCTGGACGCGGGAGGGGGGGCGGCTGCCGCTGGCGGTGCAGGGCGCCCGCAGCCCGCTGCCGCTCGACTACCGCCTGCCCGTCGCCTCCGCCCAGGTCAAAAGCGCCTGCCTGCTGGCCGGGCTCTGCGCCCCCGGCACGACCCGCATCGTCGAGCCCGAGCGCACGCGCGACCACACGGAGAACATGCTCCGCCATTTCGGCGCGACGGTCCGGGTGGAGGACACGGACGAGGGCCGCGTGATCGAGGTGGATGGCCAGCCGGAACTGACCGCGGCGCCGATCCGGGTGCCGGGAGACCCCTCCTCCGCCGCCTTCCTGCTGGTCGCGGCGCTGCTGGTGCCGGGATCGCGGGTGACGGTGCGGAATGTCGGCCTGAACCCGCTCCGCACGGGCCTCTTCGCCACGCTGCGCGAGATGGGCGCCAGGCTGACGGTCGAGAACGCCCGGACCGAGGGTGGCGAGCCCGTGGGCGACATCGTCGCGGAATACGGCCCGCTCTCGGGCGTGGAGGTGCCGCCCGGCCGCGCCCCCTCGATGATCGACGAATACCCGATCCTGGCGGTGGCCGCGGCGGCCGCGCGCGGCACGACCCGCATGCGCGGCCTCGCCGAGCTGCGGGTCAAGGAGAGCGACCGCCTCTCCGCCACCGCCGCTCTGCTCTCGGTCGATGGCGGGCGCGTCGCGATCGAGGGCGACGACCTGGTGGTGGAGGGCCTGGGCGAGGCGGCCGCCATCCCCGGCGGCGGCACGGTGGAGACCCACATGGACCACCGCATCGCGATGAGCGCCCTGGTCATGGGCCTCGGCACACGCACCCCCGTGGCGGTGGACGACGCCGCCTTCATCGAGACGAGCTTCCCGGGCTTCGCCGACCTGCTGAACCGGGCGGCCGGCGGCGCGGCCATCGTGCCGGCGTGACGGCCCCGCTCGTCATCGCCGTCGATGGCCCTGCCGCGGCGGGCAAGGGCACCCTCGCCCGCCGCCTCGCCGCGGCGCTCGGCCTGCCCTACCTCGATACAGGCCTGCTGTACCGCGCCGTCGGCCGCCGCGTGCTCGATGCCGGCGCCAACCCGCGGGACCCCGCCGCCGCCGAGGCCGCCGCCCGTGCCCTGCGCCCGGAGGATCTGGAACGCAGTGACCTGCGCGGCCCGCCCGCCGATGCCGCGGCCTCCGCCGTCGCCGCCATCCCGGGCGTCCGCGCCGCGCTGCTCGACTTCCAGCGCGATTTCGGCCGCCGGCACGGCGCGGTGCTGGACGGGCGGGACATCGGCACGGTGGTGTTCCCGGACGCCCCGGTGAAGCTCTTCGTCACGGCGAGCCCGGCGGCCCGGGCAGAGCGACGCTGGAAGGAGATGCGGGGCAAGGGCCTGGACGCCGGTCTCGGGCAGGTCGCCGCCGACCTCGCCGCCCGGGACGCCCAGGACGCGGCCCGCGCCACGGCGCCGCTGAAGCCCGCCGGTGACGCGGTGCTGTTCGACACCACGGCGCTCGACATCGAGGCCGCCTTTGCCGCGGCGATGGACCTGGTGCGGGGCCGCCTGGAGACAAGCGCGCCCTGACGCAGGCGCCGGGGCTCACCCCGGGATCACGTCCGGGTTCGAATCGATACCGACATAGTCACGATCGTCCTGGCGGGCGCCGAGACCGAAGCAGCCGCCGTCATTCGACGGCGTGCTCTTGTGCAGGCTGGCCGAAACCTTGGCCTGACGCAGATGCGGACCCAGGTACTTGCTGACCAGGCTGTCATAGAGCGCATGGTCCTCGGATCGGCAGAGATAGGCCTTGCCGGCCCCGCACAGCACCATGCGGTAGATCGGGTTGCGCTGTTCGAGGAACCGGAACACGGCGGCGGTGACCTGCGGATACCGGGTGCTGAAGAAGTCGTCGACGCAGATGATGCCCTTGTCGCCGAGGAAGAGTTCGGCGGTGAGCAGGTCCGCGGCGACGCTGAATCCCGAATGGTCGCCATCGATATGGATCCAGCGCATCGTGCCGTGCAGCGGCGCCAGGGCAGCCTGCGTTCGGAGCGAGAAGGACTTCGCGACGACGGTCCGCACCTCCGGGCCGCGCAGGGACCGGACCGCCTCGACGACGTCGTCGATCGGGGCGATGTCGTTGAGCAGCAGGACCTCCGGCGCCGCCATGTGGCAGGCCGCAAGAAGGGCCGACTTGCCGCGGTAGACGCCGATCTCCAGCACATTGCCGCCCACCTTCATCGCGGCCTGGGTGGAGAGCAGGTAGTCCCAGCAGGCGATCGCCTCGTCCACGAAGAAGCCGGGCAGGGCGCCGAACCGGGCCCGGTAGGTGCCGATGGGGGTCGTCGGAGCCCTGAACATCCTTGCGGTACCGGATATGGATCGCAACAGCAGCCGACCCGCACCCGGACGTCAAGCCCGCCCAGGCTCACGCTTTCCGCTTGACGCTCCCGCCCAGGCCCACGCTTTCCGCTTGACGCTCCCGTCCAGGCCCAAGCTTTCCGCTTGACGCTCTCGCGTGCGAGGCTTAGGGGTCGGCCGGCCGCGCCACCCAGGGGGAAGGCGCGGTGTTCGTGCGTTCGCGCTTTCGGTCCTCGGGCCGGCTGCCGGGGCGGCGGACCGGTCCGGGCGGGCCGCCATGCCGCCCAATCAGCAGGGTCGCAGCGCCGGATTGGGGAAGGCGCGGGACCAAGCCGTGCCCGCGGGCGCGCCGGGAGATTCCCGGACACCCGCCGCGGGGGCGCATTCGCTATGGCCCGTATCCCGGGCCGTCCGCAGGAACAGAACCCTACATGGCATCCGCCACCGCCTTCGCTCCCGACACCGAGGATTTCGCCTCCCTTCTCGACGCCACGCTCGGCCCCGATACCGGCTTTGCCGGCTCGGTCGTCACCGGCCGCGTCGTCCGGGTGGATGACGACGTCGCCGTCGTGGACGTGGGCCTCAAGAGCGAGGGGCGCGTCCCCCTCAAGGAATTCGCCCCCGCGGGGCAGAAGCCGGAAGTGAAGCCCGGCGACGTCATCGAACTCTTCGTCGAGCGCTACGAGGACAAGGACGGCTCGATCGTCCTGTCGCGTGAGAAGGCGCGGCGCGAGGAGGCCTGGACCAACCTCGAGAAGTCCTTCCAGGCGCAGAGCCGCGTGAACGGCGTGATCTTCGGGCGCGTCAAGGGCGGCTTCACCGTCGACCTCGGCGGCGCCGTGGCCTTCCTCCCTGGCAGCCAGGTGGACATCCGCCCGGTGCGCGACGTGACGCCCGTGATGGGCAGCCCGCAGCCGTTTCAGATTCTCAAGATGGACCGCGCCCGCGGCAACAT
>JAIYAI010000523.1 GCA_027489135.1 Acetobacteraceae bacterium | reverse complement strand
TCCGCCCGCCGCCTGGATGGCGATGTCGCTGAACTTCAGGCCGAGGCCGGTCAGCGTGATCACGCCGACGATGATGCCCGCGCAGGCGCAGGTCGCGGCGATGCCCACCGCCTGGGTCGCGCCCGATGCAAGGGTCTCCGCCAGCTTCCTCGGCCAGAGCTTGCCGTCCACGGTGAGGAAGGAGAGCAGGATCCCGACCCCCATCGCGTAGAGCACGGAGAGCGTGGGCGAGTAGCCCAGCACCATGAACACCACGATCGCCAGCAGCGAGGTGAAGTGGAAGCCCTGGCGCTTCATCAGGGACCACGCGCCCTCGGTCTGCATGCGGTCGTCCGGCAGCACGCCGCCGCGTTGCGCCATGATCCGCCGCTGGTCGAGCTCCACCATGAACAGCAGCGAGGCGTAGTAGAGAACCGTCGGCACCGCGGCCATGCGCAGCACCTCGAGGTAGGAAATCTTCAGGTACTCCGCGATCAGGAACGCCGCTGCCCCGAGCACGGGGGGCGAGATGATCGCACCCAGGCCGCCCGCCGCCAGAAGCCCGCCCGCATCGTCTGGCCGGTAGCCGACGCGCTTCATCATCGGCCAGGCGACGGTGCCGAGCGTGACGGTGGTCGCCACGCCCGATCCGCTCGGCCCGCCGAGCAGGAAGGAGGAGAGCACGACGGTGCGCCCCGCACTGGTCGCGCGGCCGCCCGTCGCGGCGAAGGAGAAGTCGACGAAGAACTTCCCCGCGCCGCTCGCCTGCAGGATCGCGCCGTAGATGGTGAACAGGATGATCAGCGAGGCCGAGACATCCACCGCCGTGCCGAAGATGCCGTCCAGCGTGATGGTCAAATGCGGGATCAGCCGCTCCGTGCCGTAGCCCTGGTGCTGCCAGGGCGGCGGCAGCAGGTTGCCGAAGAAGCCGTAGAGCAGGAACAGCCCCGCGACGACGGGCATGACCGATCCCGTGGTGCGCCGCGTCACCTCGATCACCAGCACGATCAGCACCCAGCCGACCAGCAGGTCCCACCATTCGGGGAAGACGTAGCGGTCGAGCAGCGGCTCCACCCCGATCCGGTCGCCGCCCCAGATCAGGTACCAGGTGACGCCGAGCGAGGCGGCGATCAGTGCCCAGTCCCAGGGCATCACCCGGTTGCGGAAGCGGCGGGAGACGGGGAAGAGCAGGAAGCCCAGCACCAGCGCGAAGCCGACATGCACGAAGCGCAAGGTCGTGGTCGGCACGATGTCCCAGGCTGCCCAGAGGTGGAACAGTGCCATCGCCAGTGCGACGCCGGTGGCCACCCAGTACAGCAGGCCGCGGAAGCGGTTCTGCGCGCCCTCCTCCTCCTCCAGCAGCGCTTCCAGGCGCGCGGCGGTGGCGGCGTCGACGGCGTCCTTGGGCACTTCGGGTGGAAGGGTGGTGGTGCTCATGGCGCGGCGCGATGAAGGGGGCGCCCGCGCAAGTCAACTCGCGCGGCGGCACGCCATCAGCGCGGGTTGGCGCGGCGCCAGGCGGCGGGGCGGTCGTAGCGCAGCGCGTGGATGCCGCGCCCGGCCCGCGCCGCCGCCTGCTCCTCCGCGGCATAGGTCGGGTCGCCTTCGTAGGCGGAGGCCCAGCCGGCGCGCACCATGGCGCGGTTCATCTCCTCCCGCGCGTTGCGGCAGAGCGCGAGCACGCGGTCGAAGCGGTCCGTGTCCAGCGGCGTGCAGGCGACGGGTCCTGCCAGCGCCAGTTCCTCCAGCATCGCGCGCGCGATCTGGCCGCAGAGCACCACCTGGCCCTCGCGGTCGCGGCAGGTCTGATGCAGTTCCGGCGCATCGATGCCGACGAGGCGCACGCGGATGCCGCCCACCTCCAGGCTGTCGCCGTCCGCGATCCGCGTCGACCCCATCAGGGGCGCGCGGCCGGGCGATTCCATCCCGTCCGGAGTGATGACGCGCGGCATCGCGGGTGCAGGCGCCGGCGCCGGGGCGGTGGCCTTGCCCGGGCCGGGTGCCTCGGGCGGCCGCGCCTTGTCGGGGGTGGGGGCCACCGCCTCCGTCACTTTGTCGCGCGCGGAGCCGGGAGAGGGGGCCGTGCTCCGCGCCGGCGGCGCGGCCGGGCCGCGGAGGTGCAGCAGCGCCTCCGCCCCGCCCCAGACGACGACAAGCGCCGCCAGCACCACCGCGAGAAGCCGCATCGCCCCGGCTCAGCCGAGGTTGGCGCCCAGGCCCTTCCAGAAGGCCTCCGCCGCCGGGTGCCAGGGAATGCCCGCGGCCGAGGTCTTCTGCCTGTCCAGCGTGAAGTTCCGCGCCTCCGCATGCACCGTCGCCCAGTCCGTGCGGCTGTCCCACAGCACCTTCAGGATCTGTCCGACCAGCGCGGGCGGCATGTCGTCGCGCACGGCGATGATGTTGGCGACCGACATCTGCTGGTTGTCCGTCGCCTGGCCCGGGTAGGTGTTCGCCGGGATCACCTCGGGGAAGTAGACCGGCCCGTACTTCTCGGTGATCTTCGGCACGAGGTCGGCATGGTCGATCAGCCGAAGCTGGATCCCGGGCGAGGCGCCGAGATCCGTGATCGCGCTGGTCGGCACGCCGGAGACGAAGAAATAGGCGTCCAGCTTGCCGTCCTTGATCGCGTTGGTGCTCTCGGCCGGCGACAGGCGCTCGCGGGCGCGGAAATCCTTGTCGCGGTCGATCCCCGCGGCCTCGATCAGGCGGAAGGCCATGATCTCCGTGGCGCTGCCCGGCGCGCCGGTGGAGACGCGCTTGCCCTTGAGGTCGGCCATGGTCCGGATGCCGGCCGCCGCCGTGGTCACCACCTGCATGCGGTTGGTGTAGAGCACGGCGATGGCGCGCGCCGCGACAGGCCGGCCGCGGAAGCGGTCCTGGCCGCGCACGGCATCCACCCCGGCATCGACCTGGCCGAACAGCATCCCCACGCGCCCCGCGCCGAGAAGCTGGAAATTGGCGATGGAGCCGCCCGTCACCTCGACGGTCGCGGACATGCCCGGGATGCCGCGGGAGAGGTAGTTCGCGAGCGCGCCGCCCAACGGGTAGTAGACGCCGCCCGTTGTGCCTGTGGCGATGGCAAGCTGCTGCGCGGCCTGGCCAGAGGCGAGGCGCGGCGCCGCGAGCAGGGCGGCGACGCCGAGGACGCTTCGGCGGGTCGTCGGTGTCATTGGTTTTCTTCCGGGCTGGCGTTTGGCTGGCGCTGCATAGGGAGGGCGCACGCGGCGGGAAAGCCCCGTCTTGCGTTGCCTCAAGGCCAGGCGGAGCCTGCAGGGCGCACGCTGCCGTCACCCTTGCAGGAGACCGACGCCATGTCCCCGCTGACCGCCCGCGACCTGATGACCCCCGACGTCGTCACCGTGCCGCCGGAGACGCCTGTCATCGCCGTCGCCCGCTTGCTGGCAGAGCGCGGAATTTCCGCCGTTCCCGTGCTCGACCAGGCCGGCGCGCTCAAGGGGGTGGTCACGGAGGCCGACCTGATCCGCCGCCTCGCGGGGCAGGAGGATGCGCCGCGCGGCTGGTTCGCCTCGCTCTTCGCCGATCCGGGTGCGGAGGCCGACCGCTACGCCCGCACCCATGGCGCGACCGCCGGCGACATCATGACGCAGGAGCTGGTGACGGTGCCGGAGGAGGCGACCGCGACCCAGATCGCCCACATGATGGAGGAGCGGCACATCCGCCGCGTGCTGGTGACGACCGATGGCCGCCTGCGCGGCATCGTCTCCCGTGCCGACCTGCTGCGTGCCCTGGTGTCGCCGCCGCAGGCTGAGGGCGAGTTGTCGGATGACCGGATCCGCCGCGCCGTGCTGGCGGCGATGAAGAAGGAACCCTGGGCCGACACCTTCTACACCCTGGTCGAGGTGAAGGACGGCGTCGTCGCCTTCCACGGCTTCGCGCGGACGGATGCGGTCAAGCGCGGCCTGCGCGTGCTGGCGGAGACCATTCCCGGCGTGCAGGGCGTGGACGATCAGACCCAACCGATGCCGATCTACCTCTACGCGTCGGTGTAGAGATCACGGCACGGCGGAGCGGTTGAACAGCAGCGCGCCGCGGGCCCGCGCCGCCGCCTCCGTGCAGCGCTCCGTCCCGGCGAGGTCGGCGAGGCGCGGATAGCGCGCGAGGATGGCGGGCAGGTCGGCGACCTCCGGCACGCGGGCATGGGCGATGCAGACGGCGCCGTCCGGTCCCCAGGCGGCCTCGAAGGGCATGGCGTCGCGGGCGCTGCGCGGCGCGGGATGCACCGCCGTGTCGTGCCAGGTGATGCGCGTGCCGTCGCGCGTCCAGGCGCGGCCGTCGCCGCCGTAGTCGGCGCGGAACATCCGCGCGCAGGCCTGGAAATGCGGCGCGAGCGACGCACCATCCGGCCCGCGGCGCCAGGGCGCATAGCCGAAGAGCGCGCATTTCCCGATCGCGCCGGAGGTGCAGGTGACGTGGAAATCCTGCGTCGCGCCGTCCTGCTCCGGCGGCAGGTAGCGTGCATCGGCGGTCCAGCCGCCGGGGATGGGCATAGCGAGCGCGCGGCCGGCCGCGTCCTCCGTGCAGAAGCCCTGCCAGAGGCCGCTGCGCGGGTCGCGCCGGCTGATCGCATAGAGCGTGACGCCGGGGAAACGGGCCGGGTGCTCGATGCCGTCGATGCGGGCGGTGATCCGCGCG
>JAIYAI010000400.1 GCA_027489135.1 Acetobacteraceae bacterium | reverse complement strand
TCGAGGAAGGCTACCAGGAAGTCGCGCGGCGGCTCGGTATCCTGCCCGAAGCGGGTGTGCGCGACATGAAGGGGCCGGAGGCGATGCAATGACCGGTGCCGCAGGTGGGAGCCTGATGCGATGAAGGCCAGGGTGACCGTCATGCCGAAGGCCGGCGTGCTCGACCCGCAGGGCAAGGCGATCGGCCATGCCCTCGAATCCCTGGGCTTCGGCGGTGTCGGCGAGGTGCGCGCGGGCAAGGTGATCGAGCTCGAGCTGACCGAGACCGATCCCGCGAAGGCGAAGCAGGCCGCCGAGGAGATGGCGCGCAAGCTGCTGGCCAATACCGTGATCGAGAGCTTCCGGGTCGAGGTGGTCTAGCCTTGGTCAAACTCTCCCTCATCGTCATGATCGGGCTGACGGTGGCGATCGCCTTCGGCCTGCGTTGGCGGGAGGAGCGGATGGCCGCCCAGCGCCCGGCGCAGCGGGCGCCAGTGAAGGGCGGCATCGCCGGCGCCTGGGTGGCGGCGCAGAAGCACAAGGTGAACCGCTGGGTGACCGCGGCCGCACTGGCAGCGGTGGCGACGATGCTGTTCTTCGGCGGCATCAACTGGCTGCGCATCTGGAATGGCTGATCCCATCGTCTCGATGGATCTGGAACGGGTAACCCCATGAAGGCCGCGATCGTCGTCTTCCCCGGCACCAACCGCGAGCGCGACATGGCCCTCGCGCTGCAGCGCGTCACCGGCGCGAAGCCGGCCATGCTGTGGCACCGCGACGCCGCGCTGCCCGCCGGCACCGACCTCGTCGTGCTGCCGGGCGGCTTCTCCTACGGCGACTACCTCCGCTGCGGGGCGATGGCGGCGCAGTCGCCGATCATGCAGGCGGTGAAGGACCATGCCGCGCGCGGCGGCCATGTTCTTGGCGTCTGCAACGGCTTCCAGATCCTCTGCGAGGCGGGGCTGCTGCCCGGCGCCCTGCTGCGCAACGCCTCGCTGCGGTTCCTGTCGATGGATTGCCACATGCGGGTGGAGCGGACGGACACGCCCTATACCAGCCGCTTCCAGCGCGGCGCCGTCTTCCGCGCGACCATGGCCCATGGCGACGGCAACTACTTCGCGGACGACGCGACGCTCGACCGGCTGGAGGGCGAGGGGCTGGTCGCGCTGCGCTACGCGACGTCGGCGGGCGAGGTCACCGCGGACGCCAACCGCAACGGCGCGGCGCGCAGCATCGCCGGCATCCTTTCCCCCAATCTCCGCGTGCTCGGCCTGATGCCGCATCCGGAGAACCAGGTGGACCCGGCGATCGACGGCACGGACGGGCTGCCGATGTTCGAGAGCTTGGCAGAGACCTTGGCCGCCGCCTGACGTCGCGGGGCGAACGCTTTTTCCCCGGCGACGCCTTGAAACCGTTCCGCAGCGCACAAAACTGACGGATCGTCCACAATCAAGCAAGGTGTCGTCCATGACCGCGCACTCTCGCCGCGGCCTGCTGGCGCTTGCCGCCTCGGGCCTCGTTCTCCCTGCCCTTGCCCGGGCCCAGAATGGGGCCTGGACCCCGGACCGGCCGATCCGGGTCATCGTGCCCTACAACGCCGGCGGCCTCACCGACATCATGAGCCGCGCCGTTGGCCAGGCGATGGGGTCGATCCTGGGCCAGCCAATGGTCATCGAGAACCGTCCCGGCGCCAATGGCAGCGTCGGTACCCTGGTCGCCGCCCGCGCCGCGCCGGATGGCACGACGCTGACCATGGGCATCACCGACACCTTCGCCATCAACCCGGCCAGCATCCCGAACCTCGCCTACGACCCGGAGAAGGATTTCGCGCCCATCACCATCGTCTCCAGCGTGCCGCTGGCGCTGATGGTGGGCCCGAGCCAGCGTGGCGTGACCACCCTGGCGCAGCTCACCGCCGCGGCGAAGGCGAAGCAGGGCGGCCTCTCCTACGCGACCTGGGGTGTCGGCAGCTCCTCCCACCTCGCTATGGAGTTCGTCGCCGGCCACCAGGGCTTCGAGAAGCTGCACGTCCCCTTCACCGGCCAGGCACCGGGGATGCAGGCCGTCGTGGCGGGCCAGGTGGACAGCATGATCCTGACCGCGGGCGGCGCCGAATCCATGTCGAAGGACGGCCGGGCCCGCGTGCTGGCGGTCGCCGCGCCGAAGCGGATCGAGCTGCTGCCCGACGTGCCGACCATGTCGGAGGCCGGGGTCCCGCTGGTGACCGGCCTCTGGCTCGCGCTCTATGCGCCGGCGCGGACGCCGCGGCCGATCATCGACCGCATCAACGCCGCATACCGGGAGGCCGCGCGCAACGACGCGCTGGTGGCCGCCTTCCGCGGCCAGTCGGCGGTGCCGGAGCCCTCGACGCCCGAGGAACTCGCCGCCTTCACCAAGGCCGAGGTGGCGCAGTGGGGCACGGTGGTGCGCAACGCGAAGATCACCGTCTCCTGACCCGGCGCCCGGGCTGCAGCGGCCGCCGGCCTACTGCAGCCTGACCGCCTGGACGCGCCGGTTCAGGGCGCGTCCGGCCTCGGAGCCATTGTCCGCGATCGGCTCAGTCTGGCCGCGCCCTTCCGCCAGCAGGCGGTCGGGCGCGATCCCGGCCTGGGCGAGCCACATCCGCACCGCCTCGGCCCGACGGATCGACAGCGGGATATTGGTCTGCGCACTGCCCTGGCTGTCGGTATGCCCGATCAGCCGCAGCCGCAGCGACGGGTCCGCGGCCATGGCATCCCGCACCTGCATCAGGATCGGCGCCGCGGTGATGTCGAGATCGGCCAAACCGGTGCGGAACGTCACATAGAGCTGCACCTGGCCCGAGCGCTGGAGGCTGGCCGCGACCGGCGCCTGCATCGGCACATTGCCCTGCGCGCGCTGCCCGCCTTCGAAGCGGAAGCTGCTGCGGTAGGCGCCGTAGTTCTGGCTCGGCACCCCGTTGCGCGTGATGCCCAGGTACCGGGGCTGGCCCGGCAGCATGCGCAGCGTCACCGTCCCGCCCCCCTGGCCGATCACCCCCGCATGCACCGCCGCCCGGCAGGTGCCGCTGTCCGAGGTGTAGACATCGCTCCCCCAGACGCTCCCGCGCGCCGTTGCGTCGCCGGGGCAGAGGCAGGTCAGGCCCTCGTCGCTGCCATCGAGGCTCGTCATGTTGTCCGGACAGAGGTCGGGCCCGGCCGCGCGCTGCACGCCGGCGAAGCGGAAACTCCAGCGATACGGGCCGAAGGGCTGGCTCTGCACCCCGTTGCGGGTGACCCCCATGTAGCGCGCCTCCCCCGGCAGCATGGTGATGGTCACCTCGCCACCCTGGCGGCCGACGGCGCCGGCATGCAGCGCGGCGCGGCACGGTGCCGAATCCGAGGTGTAGGTGTCGCTGCCCCAGATCGCCGAGGATTGGGCGACGGCCAGCGCGGAGCACCCGCAGACCACCGTCTCGTCGCTGTTCTCGAAGGCCGACATGTTGTCCGGGCATTGCGCCATGCGGGTCGGACCGGCCTGCGCGGTGGGGGCCGCGGCGGCTGGCGCGGGCGCCGGCGCCGCAGGGGCGGTCGCCTGTCCGGCTGCGCTGTCGAAGCGGAAGCTGCTGTCGTAGGCGCCGTAGTTCTGGCTCTGCACCCCGTTGCGCGTCATGCCGATGTAGCGCGGCTGCCCCGGCAGCATCTGGATCATCACCTGGCCGCCGCCGCGACGGATCGCCCCGGCATGCACGGCGGCACGGCAGGTGCCGCTGTCGGCGGTGTAGATGTCGCTGCCCCAGACGCTGCCCTGGCCGATCGCCGCCGGCTCGCAGGAGCAGGTGAGCTTGCCCGTCTCGCCGGCGAAGGCGGACAGGTTGTCCGGGCAGTTGCCCAGGTCCTGCGGCCCGGCAGTGGCCTCCGCCGCGGGGCGGCCGCCGTCGAAGCGGAAGCTGCTGTCATAGGCGCCGTAGTTCTGGCTCTGCACGCCGTTGCGGGTCAGGCCGAGGTAGCGCGGCTGACCGGGCAGCATCTGCACCGTCACCGGGCCGCCGCGGCGGCTGATCACCCCGGCATGCTGGGCGGCGCGGCAGAGGCCGCTATCGGCGGTGTAGATGTCGCTGCCCCAGACGCTGCCGGCGGCCATGGCCTCGGGCGGGCAGAGGCAGGCGAAGCTCTCGTTGCTGTTGGCATAGGCGGCCGCGTTGTCCGGGCATTGCTGGGTGGCGACGGGTGCCGCGGGGGCGACGGTCTCGGCCGGCTTGCCGGCGGCCGGCGCGCCATCCTTGGACGCCCCGCCAAGCGGTGCCTGCGCCATGGCCCCGAAGCCGACCAAAACCGACAGCGCCGCCCCCAGCATCCACTTCATCGAATCGCTCCCCAACACAGCCTCGGCCCGTGCCGCATCCTGCGCCAGGCGGGGTCGGCCGCGCCAGAGCGGGCAAGGTCAGGGGAGCATCGTTCCCAGGCCGCGCCGGCGCAGGGGGAGGCCGTCTTTCGCGCGCAGGACATAGCCCTCGCGCTCCAGGGGCAGGCCGAGCACGGCACCTGCCCGCCGCGCCAGCGCCTCCATCGACACCACGTCGCGCCCGAAGCCGAGGGTGATGTCAGGCCTGGCGCGCAGCACGGTGGTGAACATCAGCAGCGGTGCCTCGGCCTTCGGCGAGCCGTCGCCATGGCTGTGCCGCGGCGGGACATAGGCGCAGCCGACCCGCACGCCGATGAAGCGGTCGCGCGGCAGGAAGCGGCCCCAGCGCAGGCGGAAGAGGTGCCGGGTCAGGCGGACGCCCGCTGTCGTGACCTGCAGTTCCCGGGTCGTCAGCAAGCGGGCCGCCAGCGGCAGGGCCACGGCCCAGACGATTGGCACCGGCCAGGGCCCCTGCCCCGCGAAACCCCAGAGCGCGTCGCTCATCACCACGACGACCAGGCCGAGAATGCCGAGGCCGAGCCAGGCCGCGGGTTCGTGCCGGCGTCCGCCGATGACGATGGGGGCCTACCCGCCGGCCGGCTGCCACGTCGTCGCCATGCGAGTCCCCCGGGTCGCCACCTGGACAGGGATGCTATAGGAGCCCGGCTCTGTCCGCCGCCCCCAGAGCCAGACCCAGATCCGGACCCGTGACCGCGTGACCTCTGCCGACGCCCCCATCCCCCTCGACGCCGACCGCGCGAAGCAACTTGCCGGCGAGTTCGGCCTGAAGCCGGACGAGTACGACCGGGTGCTGGCCATCCTCGGCCGTTTGCCCAGCCTGACCGAGCTTGGCCTGTTCAGCGTGATGTGGTCGGAGCACTGCTCCTACAAGTCGTCGCGGGTCTGGCTGCGGGAGCTACCGACCAAGGCACCCTGGGTGATCCAGGGCCCGGGCGAGAACGCCGGCGTCATCGACATCGGCGAGGGTCTGGCTGCCGTCTTCAAGATGGAAAGCCACAACCACCCCTCCTTCATCGAGCCCTACCAGGGTGCGGCGACGGGGGTAGGCGGTATCCTGCGCGATGTCTTCACAATGGGGGCACGCCCCATTGCGAACCTCAACGCGCTGCGCTTCGGCGACCCGACACAGCCGCGCATGAAGCGCGTGGTGGATGGCGTCGTGCGCGGTATCGGTGGCTACGGGAACTGCGTGGGCGTCCCCACCGTGGGTGGCGAGGTGAATTTCCACCCCGCCTACAACGGCAACCCGCTGGTCAATGCCATGACCGTCGGCATCGCCCGCGCCGACCGCATCTTCTACGCGGCCGCCACGGGCGTCGGGAACCCGGTGGTCTATGTCGGCTCCAAGACCGGGCGCGACGGTATTCATGGCGCGACGATGGCTAGCGCGGAATTCAGCGCCGACAGCGAGGAGAAGCGCCCCACCGTGCAGATCGGCGACCCCTTCGCCGAGAAACTGCTGATCGAGGCCTGCCTGGAGTTGATGGCGACCGACGCCATCGTCGCCATCCAGGACATGGGCGCCGCGGGCCTGACCAGTTCCTCGGTCGAGATGGCGGGCAAGGGCGGCATGGGCATCGACCTCGTCCTCGACACCGTCCCCCAACGCGAGGAGGGGATGACGGCCTACGAGATGATGCTGTCGGAATCCCAGGAACGCATGCTG
>JAIYAI010000252.1 GCA_027489135.1 Acetobacteraceae bacterium | reverse complement strand
GCCCCCGGTGGAGGCTGCGACCGTCGCCGAGGCGCCCCCGGTGGAGGCTGCGACCGGTGTCGAGGCGCCCCCGGTGGAGGCTGCGACCGGTGTCGAGGCGCCCCCGGTAGGGGCGGCGCCCACTGTCGACGCATCCGAGATCGAGGTGGCCCCCACCGCCGGGGCATCCGAAATCGAGGCGGCCCCGGTCGTGGCTATGGCTGTGCCCGCTGCCGAGGCGCCCCTTGCCGAGGCCGCTGCCGACGCGACCCGGACGCCTGCGGCGCCGCCCGGGCCCCCTGCCCCGCCCCGCCGCCCGACCCGCGCACCCATCGCCTCTGCGTCGGGCGCCACAGCGGCGGACGCGCCCCCGGCCGGCTGGCCATCCGGTTTCGCCCAGGCCATGGGCTGGCTGCCGGCGGGGCCAGTCCTGGTGCGGCTCGACGTCGCCGAGCGCATCGCGGGCGAGCTCGCCTATCTGACGCGCCGCGCCCCGGCGCCGCCGCCGACCGATCTCGCCAGCCGGCTCGGCGTGAAGGCGGACTCGCTGGGGCCAGTGCTGGCCGCGCTCGGTTTCCGGCTGCTCGAGCCACCGGCGCTGGGCGAGGATGCCTACGGTCCGCCGACGCCGTTGCGGGTGGCGCAGATCCGCGCGCGCCAGGCGCCGGACCGCCGGGGCGGCGGGCATTGGCGGGACCGCGACGGCGCCCCGCGGCAGGTCCGCCGAGGCCCACCTGGCGAGACTCAGGGCGATGGCCAGCGGCAGGGCGGGCCACGCCAAGGGCAGGGCCAGGGCAGAGGCCATGGTCCGGGTCGCGATCGACGCCAGCAGGGCGAAGCGCATGGCCCGGCGGCGCGCGAGGGTCAGCCGCAGCAGGACCGGCAGGAGCAGGGTCGGCGCGAACCGCAGCGCCCGGGGCCGCCGCGCGGCGCAGTTCAGGGACATGGCGATGGCCAGGGACATGGCGGGCCGCGCCAGGAGCGCGCGCCGCGGCAGTGGCCGGACCGGCGCGCGCAGGACGGCGCGCCGCGGTCGGACGCGCCGCCGCGCCGCGACCATGGCAGCGCCCCGTCGCGCCCGCCGAAGGAGAGGCAGCCCGATCCGGACTCGCCCTTCGCCGTCCTGGCGAAGCTCAAGCTGCGCTGAGACGCGGTGGCGGCGCCTGCGGAGACCGGCTGGCAGCGCCTTGACGCATGGCTGTGGTGCGCGCGCGTCGGCCGCTCCCGCGCCACCTGCGCGACGCTGGTGGAGCAGGGCAGCTTCCGGGTGAACCGTCAGCCAACCGATAAGCCGCATGCGCGGGTCAGGGTGGGGGACGTGATCACCTTCGCCCTTGGGCACGGCGGGGCCGTGCGCGTGTGGAAAGTACTGGCCTTGGCCGAACGGCGCGGCCCGGCGCCGGCGGCGCGGGCGCTGTACGAGGACCTCTCCGCCGGCCCGCCCGCGACGGCGGCGGACGGCTGACTGGCGTCGGCCGCGACTCCGCCGCGCCTATTCGAGCGCGAGCACCACGAAATCCGTGGCGCGCATGGTGGTGACGCCGTTCACCATGATCGAGAAGTCGGCATCCAGGTCGCCGTCGAGGTCGACCTCGACGAGCATGCCCCTGCGGGTCGCGGTGGCGATGATCTCGCCGGGCCCGCCGGTGAACTCATCGCCGTCCATGAAGGTGAGGAGGCCGAGGCCGGTGAGGTCGATCAGGTCGCCCTCGGCGCGGTCGAAGTCGAGGATGGTGTCGCGACCGCGCCGGTTCGCCGCGGATTCGTACATGTCGCCGAAGTAGAAGACGTCGGCGCCGTCGCCGCCGCCCAGGCGGTCACGGTCGCCGCCGCCATAGATCGTGTCATCCCCATCATTGCCATCGAGCTTGTCGCGCCCGGTCGAGCCGAGCAGCATGTCTGCGCCGCCGGAGCCGGTGAGCGTGTCGCCACCGGACAGCATGGCGTTGTAGACCGCGTCGCCGCCGCCTGGTTCGGCCAGGGCCACGAGGTCGGCGAGCAGGATGTCGATGCCGGTGACCTCGACCGCCGGCGCGCCGTCGACCGCGACGAGGATAGCGCTGACGGTGCCGTCGATGATCCCGCCTGCCGGGTCGTAGACGAGATCGACGCCGGTCAGGGTGATGACCCGGGTGCCGTCGAGGCTCTGTGCGATCAGGGTATCGGGGTTCGGCGCTGTGACCGATCCGGTCACCAGCACAGCCATGTCGAAGAAGGTCGTCGTGAAGGCCTGGTAGGCCGTCAGTTCGGCGCCGGACACGCTTGGCACGGGAATTGTCTCCCAGTTTGATGTTTGGTGAGAAAATCCTAGCAGATCACAACCAGAGGTAAAGATTAATTTTGATTATTGCCTCTTGTAGTTGTGTCTCTGGCCCTTTCGCCGGTCTTTGTGTGCATAGGCTGGGCATCTCTCGTCAGATGGATCCGCGGGGGCAGCTCCGGAAAGCAGGGGCGCCGCCCGCGGGTGGTCGGCCCGAGCGTTCCGGCGGAGGCGCGCCGCCGGACAGCGGCGCTTGTCACTCGATGGTCACGATGGCGAAGTCGGAGGCGCGGATCGACGTGACGCCGTTCACCACGACCGAGACATCCGCCCGGAGATCGCCGTCGAGGTCGACCTCAACGAGCATGCCGCGGCGTGTCGCGGTGGCGATGATCTCGCCGGAATTCCCAGTGAAGCGACCGCCTTCAGTGAAGTCGAGAGCCCCGAGGGCGCTGAAGTCGATCAGGTCGCCCTCCGTCCGGTTGAAATCCGTGATCGTGTCGCAGCCGAGCAGGCTCGCGGGCGAATCCGAGGGGTTGGAGAAGATGAAGAGGTCGGCGCCGCGCCCGCCGGTCAGCTCGTCGCCGCCCGCGCCGCCAATGAGGAT
>JAIYAI010000687.1 GCA_027489135.1 Acetobacteraceae bacterium | reverse complement strand
CGGTCGTGCACGAGGTCGATGCCGACCGCGGCGCGGTAGTCCTCGCAGATCGAGGTCACGGTGCCGGGGCGACGCAGCGCGGCCAGGTAGTCCTCCCGCGCCTCGGGGTCGAAGAAGCCCTTGTCCTTCGGCTCGCGGCTGGTGTGGATGTCGAACCAGTCCTCGATGTCGCGCTCGATCAGGCGTTCGGGGCGCGGATGCGGCTGGGCGAGCCAGAACCAGTGGTAGTAGCCGAGCGCGAAGTCCATGTCCGTGCGCTCGAAATGCGCGAGCGTCGGGATGATGTCCATGACGCAGAGCTTCTCGACCGTCGCCGGGTGGTCCAGCACCAGGCGGTGCGCGACGCGGGCGCCGCGGTCATGGCTGACGATGGTGAAGCGCGCATGCCCGAGGCCCGCCATCAGCGCGACCATGTCCTCGGCCATGGCGCGCTTGGAATGCTCGGCATGGTCGGCCGAGGGCGGCGGCGAGGTGGAGAAGCCGTAGCCGCGGAGATCCGGCGCGATGACGGTGAAGCGCCGCGCCAGCACGGGGGCGAGTTTGTGCCACATGGCGTGGGTCTGCGGGTTGCCGTGCAGCAGCAGCAGCGGCGGACCCTTGCCGCCGCGGCGCAGGCGCAGTTCCTGCCCGTTGGCGACGCGGGTTTCCAGCGTGAAGCCTTCGAAGAACATCCGGGTCCCTCCCGCGCCGATCCTGGCACGGCAGGGGCGCGGCGTCAGGCCGGGACCAGCCCGTGCTTCAGCATGATCGCCTGCATCACGGCCGGGTCGGGCGGCCCACCGGTGCTCACCGCCGCCGCCATCTCCTCGAAATAGCGGCGGCCGATGGTGCCCGGGGCGATGACGATCAGCACATGCGCGGTCTCGTCATGCGGGTTGGCGTGGTGGTGCACCTTGCCGCGCGGCACGAAGACGACGTCGCCGGCGCGCACCTCATGCGCCACGCCCTCGAGCGTCGTCGTCATGGTGCCGGAGACGCCATAGACCATCTCGTCGCAGGCCTCGTGGTAGTGCGGGATGGGCACGCGCGCCTTGGGCGGCACGATGAAGTCAAAGACCACCAGGTCGCCGGCACCGTCATCCTCGTCCACGCGGAAGCGCAGTTCGAGCGCGCCGATGCGGACCAGGCGGGGCGGGCGGGGGGCTTCCATGGTGCGACCTCAATATTGTAAATCTATTTTACGTCCTGAACGTAAAAAGGCTTTACGCGCGTGTCAATGCCGATCGACGGCCCGCCCTATGTCGGCGCCCTGCTGCGCCTGTCGCTGCAGCGTGTGCGGAAGGAGATGGCGCAGGCGCTGCAGGTGGCAGGCTTCGACGACATCCAGGATGCGCACTGGGCGGTCTTCTCCTGGCCGCCGCCGGAAGGGATGCGGCCCTCGGAGATCGCGCGGCGCACCGGCGCCTCCCGCCAGGCGATGAACCACGTGCTCGGGCAGCTGGAGGCGCTGGGCTATGTCGAGCGGCGCGGCGGCGGCGAGGGCACGCGGCGGCTCGTGCACCTGACGCCGCGCGGGCGGGCCGCCTGCGAGGTGCTCTGGGCCTGCCTGCGCGGGCTGCACCGCGACTGGGCGGCGGAGATCGGCGAGGCGCGCTTCGCCGAGTTCCTCGCCGTGCTGCGCCGCATCTCGGAACCGGAACTGCCGGCCCGTTGACCACCGGCCCTTGGGAAGCGCCGGCCCGTTGACCGGGGGACCCCGCGGGGCCAGCCTGCCGGCCCCATCCACGCGCTTCAAAGGGAGGACACGATGTCCGAAGATTCCGCGCTGTTCGACAAGGGCCTGCCCATCCGCCGGGCCGTGCTCGGCCCCGAGTATGTCGATGCCTCGATGCAGAAGGCCGACGACTTCATGATGGCCTTCCAGCGCGCCACGACGAGCTGGGCCTGGGGCTGGGCCTGGGGCGACCCGACCCTGGAGCGCAAGACGCGCAGCATGCTGAACCTTGCCATGCTGACCGCGCTCGGCAAGACGCCGGAGATCAAGCTGCACGTGAAGGGCGCGCTGAACAACGGCGTCACCGTCGAGGAGATCAAGGCCGTGCTGCTGCACGCCACCGCCTATTGCGGCATCCCGGCCGGCCTCGACGCCTTCAAGGCGGCGCATGAGGTGCTGGTCGCCGAGGGCGCGCTTCCGGGGAAGAAGTGATCATGGCGTCTCCCATCAAGACAATCGCCTTCGCCGGCATCGGCAACATGGGCTGGCCGATGGCGGCCAACCTGGTGAAGGCCGGCTTCGACGTCACCGTCGCCGACCCCGCACCGGGCAAGGCGGAGCGCTTCGTCGCCGAGGTCGGCGGCCGCGCCGCGGCCTCGGCCGCCGAGGCCGCGAAGGGCGCCGATGCCGTCGTCACCATCGTGCCCACCAGCGCCCAGGTGGCGCAGGTGGCGGAGGCGGTGATGCCTTCCCTCGCGCCGGGGATGCTGTTCATCGACATGACCAGCGGCCAGCCCGGCAAGACCAAGGAGATCGCGGCGAAGCTCGCGGAGAAGGGCGTGGCGATGGTCGACTGCCCCGTCTCGGGCGGCGTGCCGCGCGCCAAGTCCGGCCAGCTTGCCATCATGGCGGGCGGCGAGACGGCGGATCTCGACCGGGCGGAGCCGGTCTTGAAGGCGATGGGGACGTCCATCCATCGCTGCGGCGGCATCGGCGCGGGCCAGGCGATGAAGTCGCTGAACAACCTGGTCAGCGCCGGCGGCTTCCTGATCGGCGTCGAGGCGCTGCTCGTCGGCCAGCGCTTCGGCCTCGATGCGGGGACGATGGTGGACGTGCTGAACGAATCGTCGGGCATGAACAACTCGACGAAGCTGAAGTTCAAGCAGCACGTGCTGTCGCGCCGCTTCGAAAGCGGCTTCTCGCTCGACCTGATGGTGAAGGATATCGGCATCGCGCTGGAGGTGGCGCGGGAGACCGGGACGCCGACGCCCTATGCCGCGCTCTGCCGGGAGATCTGGGCCTCCGCCCAGGCGATGCTGGAGCCGGGGCAGGACCATACCGGCATGGCGAAGCTGTCCGAGAAGCTGGCGAACGAGACGCTGGGGGGGAACAAGTGACCGCGCACGCTTGGGAAGCTTTCGCCATCCGCTATGGCTGGTTCGACCGGCCGGCGCAGGGCAATTTCCTGATGCCGGTCGCGGACCCGCATGAGTCGATGCCGCTCGACTACTATGTCTGGCTGCTGCGCAACCCGGCGACGGGCCACGACATCGTCGTCGACACCGGCTTCGACGAGGCCTGCGCCGCCAAGCGCGGCCGCAAGATCAGCCGCCCCGTCGGCGACTGCCTGAAGGCGATGGGCAGCGACCCGGCCAAGGTGCAGGACGTGATCATCACGCACCTGCACTACGACCATGCGGGGTGCGTCGATCTCTTCAGCGGCGCGAAGGTGCATATCCAGGACCGGGAGATGGCCTTCGCCACGGGCCGGCACATGTGCACCGCCTGCATCCGCGTGCCCTTCGAGGCCGACCACGTCGTCTCGATGGTCCGCGCGCTCTTCGCGGACAAGGTGCAGTTCCACGACGGGGAGGGCGAGGTCGCGCCGGGCGTGACCGTGCACCGCGTCGGCGGTCATTCCGATGGCCTGCAGGTGGTGCGGGTGGAGACGGCGACGGGGCCACTCGTCATCGCCTCCGACGCCATGCATTTCTACGCGAACGAGAGCACGGGCAATCCCTTCCCGATCATCTTCGACCTCGGCGCGATGACGCAGGGCTGGCGGATCGCGAAGAAGCTGGCCGGCGGAGACGCGACGCGGGTGGTGCCGGGGCATGACCCGCTGGTGCGGGAGAAATTCCCGAAGGTGCCGGGCCAGGGCGAGGAGGTCGTGGCGCTGCACGGCGGGATGATGAAGGCGTAAGCCCTCCCCCCCCCCCCCCGGGGTCCCCACGCGGCGTGCCGCGTGGGGTGGATCGGCGGGGGAGGGGACGCGTTCGCTCCTCTTGCCCCCGCCTCTGCCCCGGCGTTAACCCCCGGCGCCGCCGGAGGAGTCCCCCCATGCCCAAGCCCGTGATGCTCGTCGTCCTCGATGGCTGGGGCTGGCGCGAGGACCCGACGGATAACGCCGTCCGCCAGGCGCGGACGGCCAATTTCGACCGCCTCTGGGCCGCCGGGCCGCGGGCCTTCCTGCGCACCTCCGGCCTCGATGTCGGCCTGCCCGAGGGGCAGATGGGCAATTCGGAGGTCGGCCACCTCAACCTCGGCGCCGGGCGGGTGGTGATGCAGGACCTGCCGCGCATCGACACGGCCGTCGCGGACGGCTCGATCGCGGCGCTGCCGGCGCTGACGGACCTCATCGCGAAGCTCAAGGCCTCGGGCGGCACCTGCCACCTGATGGGCCTGCTCTCGCCCGGCGGCGTGCACAGCCACCAGAAGCACGCGGCGGCGCTGGCGAAGGTGCTGTCCGCGGCCGGCAT
>JAIYAI010000311.1 GCA_027489135.1 Acetobacteraceae bacterium | reverse complement strand
TGCCGTCGCCGCCGATGAGGCTGTCGTTCCCGAGGCCACCGGTGATCGAATCCTGTCCGGAGCCGCCGGTCATGCGGTTGGCGAACTGGGTGCCGATCAGCGTGTCGTCGCCCGCGCCGGTGACGATGTCCTCGAATTCGGTGAAGCTCTCGCCGCTGATGTTGGTCAGGCCGGTGGCGAGGTTGACGAGGTAGGCACCGCCGAAGCTGGTGGTGTCGAGCGTGTCGGTGCCGAAGCCGCCGATTGCGATATCGGTGCCGAGCACCGCGAAGATCAGGTCGTCGCCGGCGCCGCCATAGGCGCTGTCGGCCCCGCCACCGCCATTCAGGGTATCGTTGTCCTGGTCGCCTTCCAGCCGGTCGTCACCGCCGGCGCCGCCCTGCAGCGAATCATTGCCGGTGCCGCCCCGCAGCGTATCGCTCTCGGTGCCCCCATCCAGCGAGTCATTCGCGGTGCCGCCCTCCAGCAGGTCGAAGCCCTCGCCGCCGAGCAGGGTATCGTCCGCGCCGCCGCCCTGCAGCATGTCGTGGTGGACGCCGCCATCGAGACGGTCGTAGCTGGCGCCGCCGACGAGGCTGTCATTGCCGAACTCGCCGTTGATGCGGTTGAAGCCGTCGTCGCCCGCCGGGTTGTAGATCGGGGTGAGGTCGGTGTTGCTGGCATAGACGGTATCGTCGCCGGCGCCGGCACTCAGGTTGAAGATCCTGGCCGGCAGGCCGAAGCCCGGCGAGAGGGTGTTGTAGCCGTTGAAGTGATAGCGGTCATTGCCGGCGGTGCCGCGGAAGTCGGTCAGCCAGGTGTCGACGATCTGGATGGAGTCGAAGTCCAGGACCGTGCCAAGCTGAAGAACGCCCTGGATGAAATCGACGCTGTTGATGCCGCTGCCGCCGGCGACGATCCAGCCGGTCAGGTCGGTCACGCTGTTCAGGTCGAAGCTGTCGTCGCCATCCTCGCCGAACAGGATGTCGATCCCGGTGCCACCGATGATCAGGTCGTTGCCGGCCCCGGCGCGGACCGAATCGTTGCCGCTGCCGCCCTGCAGCGTGTCATTGCCGGTCGACCCGTCGATGGTGTCGTTGTCGCCACCGCCATCGACGACATCATTGCCGTCCGCGGCGGAGATGGTGTCGTCGCCGGCGCCACCGTAGATCGAATCATTGCCGCCGCCGCCATCGACCGTATCGTTGCCGTTCACGGCCTGGATGCTGTCGTCGCCGGCCCCGGGAGGCCCGCCGAGGATGGAACCGGTCCCGGCCTGCAGCAGCAGCGGCGTGATGATGTCGTTTCCGGTCGTGCCGACAATGTTCGCCATGAGTCTGTCTCCGGACGGGAGACAGGGTTCTCCCCACGCGACGGAACACGACGTCGCCGCGCACGTCAAGGATGACAAGGGATTCTGCTGGCGAAGATCGATGCCGTCCGGGTGGTCACCCGGCAGGGGCGGGCGTTGACGGCCCATGACCCACGCCCAGCGTCCCGGCATACGGCCCGAGGGGAGAGACGCGATCCCCGACAAGGTCCCTGGAAGGGCAGGAGGGCCGCGGCGAAGCCAGCCCGATGGTCAACGCGGCGAAGGACGCGATCGAGACGGCCGATGGCCGATCGAGGAGAGCAGGCGCGTCCGGGGCGACCCGCCCGCGCCTGGCAATCCTCAGGTGCCGCGGCGGTTGCCGAGCGCGGCGGTGCGGCCCGGCGCTGCGGCGGGCACCACGGCGTTGCGCGTCGGTGCCTGCGCGATCGGGCGCGGCGCCGGCAGCATCACCACGGGGGCCGGCGGCAGGCGATCCGTGCCGGCGCGGCGCGGCGGGATCACCGCGCTGACCTGCTGCCGCATGCGCTCCGCGTCGATCCGCCGCAGCTGCGCCGCATGCGCCGGGGTGTACACGCTGTAGTCCGGCGCGACGGGCGCCGGCGGCACGAAGCCCGGCGCGCCCAGTACGAGATCCGCCGGCGCCAGCGGCCAGGGTCCGTGCCGGGCGGCATCGGGCCACACCGCGGCGACGCGGCTGGCATAGGCGTGGCCGCGCTCCGGCGTCATCGAGTGATAGGCCGCGGCGGCGAAGGGCCAGGAACCGGTGGCGGCGCGCAGGCTCTTCAGGAAGCGGGCGGCGTAGCTGGCGTTGGCCGCGGGGTCGAAGGCCTGCTCCAGCGAGGCGAAGGCCTGCGGGTGATGCATCAGGTTCACCTGCGCGCAGCCGACGTCGATGGAGCGCATGCCGGCGGCCATGAGGGCGCGGGTCGTGGCGATGGCGGCCTCGCGCGTCTCGAAGTAGCGGCCCTCCCCCTCCGCGTTGATGGTCCAGGGCCAGGGCACGCGACGGCCGCTGACGGGGTCGGCGCGGCCGCTCTCCACATGGGCGATGCTGCGCAGCAGGCCGGCCGGGATCTGCTCGGCCCGCTCGGCGGTGTCGATGGCGGCGTGGCAGAGCGCCCCGGCCTCGGAGCCTGGCGGCGGCGCCGTCGCCGGGCCCGCCGCCCGGGCGGCAGGTGCAAGCAGGGGGGCAAGCAGCGCGACGGCCGCGAGAAAGCAGCGCAAGGCGGTCTCCGTCGGGGGGGACGGGCGGAGGCCCGATGGCGCAGCTTTCCGCTATTTTAAGGGAATGTCCATAGTTAAATTAAATGTGATCGAAAAAAAGATACGCCGTTCCGCGTCCGGTCAGACGAAGGTCAGCAGGCGGCGGGGGGTGTCCACCAGGATCTCCGTGATCTCCGCCTCGGTGAAGCCGCGGCGGCGCATCAGCGGCAGCACGTCGCGGTGGATATGGCCGTAGCCCCAGCCGCCCCAGCGGGTCATGTGGGCGCGGTGGCAGATGTCGTGGGCGATCACCACCTGGCCGCGATGGCCGCGGTCCAGCACCTTGCGGATCGCGCGCAGGCGCATGGCGTCGTTCGGCATGTCGACATCGAGGTTCGGCGTGTAGAGGCTGCTCTCCTGCCCGAAGAGGTCCCATTCCAGCACCACGCCGGTATCGGCGAGGCGGAACAGCGCGTCGTCGTCGAAGATGGTTCGATCGATGTGGTCCATGATGGTGCGGGACGGGTCGCCGCCGCGCGCCTTGATGAACTCCATCACCTCCTGCGGCTGGTCCTGGCGGCGGCCCGGATGGATGGTCAGCGCGGCGCCGGTTTCCTTCTGCGCGATCAGCGCGCCCTCCAGCACCCGTCGCTCGAGCGGCGTCCAGGGATTCTGGCAGCCGATCTCGCCGATGATGCCGGCGCGGACAGCGGTGCCCCAGAGGCCCTGCTGCACCTGATCGACCATCTCGCGCGCGAAGCTGTCCACGGTGCGGTCGTGGTTGGCCGGGTCCTGGTATTCCTCGACATAGTGGCCGCAGCCCATGACGATGTGGCAGCCCGTCGCCTGCGCCACCCGCACCAGGCCTTCGGGATCGGGCGAGAGGCCGCCGATCGACATCTCGACGATGGTCTCGACGCCGCAGGCGACGGCTTCCCGCACCGCCTCGATGGCGATCTCGACGCCGGGCTGCCAGGCATTGGCCGGAGAGGCCGCGGCGCCGGACATCATGCCCCAGTGGTTGAGGAGGTCCGGCTCCGCCCCGGGATCGCTGCCGCGCAGGCGGGGCGGGCGGATGTCCCAGATCAGGTGCTCATGCGTCAGGGTCGAGCCCAGCACGCCGGGATCGACGATGCCGAGCACGGTCTGCGCCTTGCCGCGTAAGTCGTCCCGGGTCACCCGCATCATGCGCGCCTCACATGCCAGAAATAGGGCGAGGTGCCCTTCAGCACGTCGCGCAGGCCGCGATGCGCGGTGCGGATGAAGAACTGCCCCAGCGGCAGCACCGGCACCTGGTTGAAGCTCTCCTTCTGGATCGCCTCGGCCAGCATCTTCTGCTCCGCCTCCGTCGGTGCCTGCAGCCATTGTCCGGCGAGTTCTTCGACCCGCGGGTTGGAGTACCAGCCGAACCAGCCGCGCTCCCCCTGGCCGCGCAGGATGGCGCTGACGGCGGGGTTCATGATGGAGACGCCGGGCCACCAGGTGTGGAAAATCGACCAGCCGCCCCGATCCACGGGTTCCTTGCTGGCGCGCCGCTGCACCAGGCTGCCCCAGTCCATGTCCTGAAGCTCGACATTCATGCCGACACGCTTCAGCACGTCCGCGGTGATGTGGCCGAAGGGGCCGATGGTCGGGAAGTCGGTCGGGTTGATGATGACGACCTTCTCGCCCTTGTAGCCGGCGTCGACGATGGTCTTGCGCACCCCGTCGAGATTGCGCGGCCCGCGCAGCATCCCGCCATCATCCTGCGTGCCATAGGGCGTGCCGCAGGGCCACATGGCGGTGCAGAGGCGCCAGGCCTCGGGGTCGTTCGCCGTGACGGCGCGGACGTAGTCCTCCTGGTTGATGGCGGAGAGGAGGGCGCGGCGGATTTCCGGGTTGTTGAAGGGCGCCTGCAGGTGGTTGAAGCGGGCGACGCCGATATAGCCGAGGGTATTGGCGATCTCGACCGTCACGCCGCGGCTGCGGCGCAGCACGGGGCCGAGATCGGCGTTGATCTGTTCCCACCAGTCGATCTCGCCGGATTGCAGCGCGGCGGCGGCCGTGGCGCTGTCCGGGATGATGGACCATTCGATGCGCTCGAAATTCGTCACCTTGCCGCCGGCGGTGCGCGACGGCGCGCCTTGGCGCGGCACATAGGCGTCGTTGCGCGCATAGACTGCCTTGCTGCCGGAGACGTACTCGTTGGCGACGAAGCGATAGGGGCCGGAGCCCACCATCTCGGTCACCTGCTGGAAGGGATCGGTGCGCGCGAGGCGCTCCGGCATGATGAAGGGGACGACGGCGGCGGGCTTGGCCAGCGCGTCGATCAGCATGGGGAAGGGCGACTTCAGCTTGATGCGGATGGTCCGGTCATCCGCCGCTTCCCAGGCATCCACGACGGCGGCGAGGGACTGGCCGAAGGTGTCGCGCCGCGACCAGCGGGCGAGCGACGCGGCGCAGTCCTGCGCCCGTACCGGGGTGCCGTCATGGAACTTCAGCCCATCGCGCAGGGTGATCAGCCAGGTGCGCTTGTCGTCGGAGACCGTGTGCCCCGCGGCCATCTGCGGCTGCACGCGCAGGTCGTCGGTCATGCCGTAGAGCGTGTCGAACACGGCCCAGCCGTGGTTCTCCGTCACCGCCGCCGTGGTCCAGATGGGATCGAGCGAGGTGAGGTTGGCCTGGGGGACGAAGCGCAGCGTGCGCTCGCGGGCGGATTGCGCGCGGGCGGCGGGGGCGGCGAGGGCGGCAGGTGCCGCGGCGGCGGCGGCGAGAAGCGTGCGACGGCGCATATGGCGTGATTTCCCAGGTGTCGCCGACAGCGTGCCACCACCCGGCCGAGGCTGGGAAGCCCCGCCGCAGGCGAAACCTTCCGCCACCCGGCGCCGTCCATGCATACTCGCCGGACGTCCATCGTGCCGGCCTGTCCGGTTTGGACGAGCGAGGCGAGGAATGCCCCTGATATACGAGACGCTGGCCAACAGCAGCTACCTCGATTTCACCGGCTACCGTGCCGGTGCGGCGATACCCAAAGCCATCGGCGACGCGACCTTCATGATGAACGTCGCCTTGGTGCTCGACCGCCAGGAGGATCCTGGCGCGCTGCTCGCTGCAGACTGGGCGACGCGCCAGCGCATGCTCGAGCAGATGGAGCGCGACGGGACCCTGTGGGACCGCTTCGGCGCGGACCGCCAGAGCTTCGATAGCCTCGTCGATGCGCTGGAAGGCATGTCGATCAAGGTGCTCGGCACGCCCACCGCGCAGGTACCGGTGCCGGCCGATGGTTATCTCTCCTCCGCCGAATCCCGTACCGTCTGGGTCCAGCTCGACGCCGCGAACTGGCGCGCCCTGTTCGGCGATGATGCGCGGTTGCGGGTCGGCGACCTGCCGCAGGGCGGCCACCGCCAGACCCTGTTCTGGGACGGCGACCTCGCGCTGCCGGCCGGATGGGCGACGACCTACGGCATCCGCGGGCTCTGGTTCGACGAGACCGAGCGCTTCCTGCAGCCCCTGCCCAATCCAGGCCCCGAGCCCGGCGTCACCCTGCCCCTCGGACATCAGAGCATCGGCAACCGGAGCCAGGCGCGGCAGACCCTTCTGCCATCCGACATCGCCGCTGAGGCCTACAACTTCCCTCTGCAGGGCGTGCTGCGCGACCCGGCGAGCGGCAACGCCGTGGCCACCGGCAGCATCGGCCTGATCGAGCAGGGCATCGGTGCCGCGCTGGCGGGGGAGAGCTTCCAGGACGCGCTCGACGCCTATCGCCGCGCCGCCGGCATCCAGACCCCGGGCAGCTACGTCGAGATCGCGCCCGGCGGGTCGAGCACCATCGCCGGCGCCAATCCCGATCCCGACAAGTCCTGGGCGGCCGAGCGCGCGCTCGATGTCGGTGTCGTCACCGCGATCAACCCGCAAAGCCGGCTGCTGATCTATGCCGGATCGGGCCTTGCCGAGGGCGCTGAGTACAATCCCTACACGGCCTTCCAGCAGGCCTTCTGGGACGATGCGAACCGGCCGCCGGTCATCACCTCCTCCTTCGGCTTCAGCGGGCTGAACACGCCGGACTCGCCCTTCTACTGGGCCGCGGACCAGCTCTTCACCGATGCCGCGCTGCGCAACATCGCGGTTTTCTACTTCGCCGGCGACGGCGGGTCCGGCAACCAGATCGCCAATGGCCTCACCAACATCCGCGGCAACCAGACCGGCCCCTATGTGACCGTGGTGGGCGGAACCTCCGTGAGCACGCTGGCCGCGGCGCAGGGCGACGAGGACCTGCAGACCCTGGTGACGGCAGCGCTGGCGGGCGACAGGGCGACGATGTGGCGCCTCGTCGCCGGGGGCCTCACCTTCGCCCCGGCCACCGACGCCGACGCGACCGGCACCTTCGTCGAGACGGTGTGGAACAACTACCTCGTGCTGCTGGGCGCGGACGGCGTCACCTACGTGACCGACCCGGCCAACCGCACCCTGCCTATCACCACCGGCGGATACTTCAGCAACAACACCGGCTCCGGCAGCGTCGACCCGAGCCGTCCGACGCCCTCCTACCAGCGCGACTACGGACTCAGGCCCGTCACCGCCGATCCGGACCGCCTGCCCGGGCGCGGCGTGCCGGACCTCGCGGCCCTGGCTGGCGGCAACATGGACTATATCATCCCGGACGCGGCGATGACGGGCCTGACGACGGCCGATGGCACCAGCGCCTCGACGCCGCTGATGGCGGCGCTGGCGTCGCAGATCGACGCGATCTTCGCGGATCAGGGGCTGCCGCGCCTCGGTTACCACAACGACCTCTACTACATCGCCGCGGCGATCCTGCCCGGGGCCTTCAACGACATCACCCTGGGCAACAACATCGCTTCCTTCCAACTCGCCAATTTCGCCGACCCGACCTACCGCAGCGACGGCACGCAGATCCTGCCCACGGGCTACGGCTACGCCGCAGAACCCGGATACGACCTGACCACCGGCCTCGGCTCACCCAACGGCGTGCTGCTCGCACGCGCCCTGTCCGCCATCGCGCACCAGCAATGGTCGCATGCCGAGCGGACGGACGTGGTCGGGCGGGATACGCTGGGCCGCTGGTTCAGTGGCGCCGACCAGAGCCTGTTGGTGCAGGCCGTGCTGCCCGTGGCGGAGGTGGTCTCGCTGCGCGTCGGCGCGGAGCATGACAGCCTTGCATTCCCTGCCGCCGGCGACTTTGCCTGGACACCGCGCCTGGCCACGCAGGTGCTGCAGCCGGACTTCTCCCCGGATCTGGTGCGGCTGTTCGACGGCGACGCGCAGGGCGGCCTCGCCCAGCGTCTGGTCGGGGAGGGGGATGCGCTGGCGATCGCGCTCGGCGGCAATGCGGCCGAGGCCTTCCGGGTCGCGCTGACCGCCCCCTTCGGCTTCGCGGATTTCGCCGATCCGGCCGGCAGCGGCGTGGTGCGCCTGGCCTGGCCGGTGGCGGAAGCGCTGACCCCGGGCGGGGCCGACGACATGGAGGCCGTGGTGCGGCTTCGGCAAACCGGCACGCTGCCCGGTTCCGTGCTGTTCTACCGCGTCGACGATCTTGCCGGCACGATCGACGGTATCGCGCCGGGCGCATCCGGCTATGCCGCGGCAAGCCTGGCGCGCGCCTATGCCACGACGCAGGGGGAGACCTGGCTGGCCGGCCCCGGCTACGGCGCCTTCCGCCAGGCCCGGCTCGCCGACGTCGATGCCGGCGACCTCATCGCCATGCGCTTCAGCAACGGGGCGCAGCAGTTCTGGGCCTTCGCTCAGGCCAATGATGCGGCGCCGGATGGCAATCCGACGGGCCATCTCTGGCACTACGCGCTGAACACCTGGGGCTGGGAGGATATGCCCGGCGGCGGCGACCGCGACTTCAACGACCTGGTCGTGCAGATCGACTTCACCAGTGCCGCCGGACATGGCTGGCTGGCGTGAGGCGGGGCGCGCGGCCCCGCCCGCGCCTCAGTGGAACACCCGCCCCGCGTCGATGACGGTGGTCTGCCCCGTCATCGTCTCGGTGCGGCACATCGCCACCACCATCTCCGCGCAATCGTCCTTGTCCGCGGCCTTCTTCAGCAGGGACCCCGAGGCCGAGCGCTCCACCTGCTCGGGCCGCAGGTTGGCGGTGGCACGCGTCCCCTCCAGCAGGCCGGGGGCGACGCAGTTCACCAGCACCTCAGGCGCCATGGCGACGGCCATGCACTTCGTCAGATGGATCAGCCCGGCCTTGGAGACGGCATAGGCGATCGACGACCCCGTCGGGCTGAGCCCGGCGACGGAGGAGATGTTGACGACGCGCCCCTGGCCCTGCGCCTTCATGATCGGTGCCACCGCCTTGGTCAGCCGCATCGGCCCGGTCAGGTTCACCGCCATGATCTTGTCCCAGACTTCCTCCGTCAGGCTGTCGAGGTCGGGGAAGGGGATCGCCTTGTTGAAGGCGGCGTCGTTGACCAGGATGTCGATGCGGCCGAAGCGCTTCATCACGTCGTCGACCAGCTGCTTCACCGCATCGGCGCTGGTGATGTCGCACTGGAAGGCGGCGGCATTCACCTGGTGCCCGGCGGCGAGGCCGCGCGCGACCTCCTCCGCCTGGTCGCGGCTGGCGGCGTACATCACCGCGACATGCGCGCCTTCGCGCGCGAGCGCATGGCAGATGCGCTGGCCCAGGCCGCCATTGCCACCCGTCACCAGGGCGACGGCGCCACGGAGCTCCACGGCCTCAGCCCTCGACCGTGTTCTGCAGCACGCCGATGCCGTCGATCTCGCAGCGCACGACGTCGCCGGGCTTCAGCGTCTGCGGCGGCTGCATGGCGTAGCCGACGCCCTCCGGCGTGCCGGTCAGGATCACGTCGCCGGGGCGCAGGGTGAAGCCGAGGGAGAGCTGATGGATGATCTCCTTCACGTCGAAGATCATCTTCGCCGTGTTGCTGTCCTGGCGCTTCTCGCCGTTCACGAAGCAGCGAATGCCGGTGGAGAGCGCGTCCAGCTCCCCGGCCGGCACGATCCAGGGGCCGAGCGGGCAGGAACGGTCGAGCGACTTGCCCTTGAACCACTGGCCGTAGCGGCGCTGCAGCTCGCGCCCCGTCACGTCGTTGCCGATGGTCCAGCCGAAGACGTGCTCC
>JAIYAI010000219.1 GCA_027489135.1 Acetobacteraceae bacterium | reverse complement strand
GCCGCCGCGGCGGCCGCGTTCTGCGCATTGTGGCTGCCGGGCAGGGCCGGGGCCTCGCGCAGGTCGAGGATCGGGCCCGCCTCGTCGCGCAGGAGCCTCCCCTCCGCCCAGATGCCGCCAGGTTGCGGCGCGCTGCCCGAGATCGGCACGACGCACGCCGCCAGCCGCGGCCGGAGGCCGGCGGTCCAGGAATCCTCCATGCCCAGCACGGCGAGGTCGTCCGGTGCCTGCCGCGCGAAGATCTCCGCCTTCGCAGCCAGGTAGCCGGCCATGTCGCCGTGCCGGTCCAGATGGTCCGGCGTCAGGTTGAGCATCGTGGCCGCGTTGAACCGCACCGTTGCGAGTCGCTCCAAGGCATAGGACGACATCTCGAGCGCATAGGTGCCGTCATCGCCCAGAATCGGCAGCGACAGCGCCGGCGGGCCGAGATTGGCGCCCGCCGCGACGGGCCGGCCCGCGTGCTTCAGCAGATGCTCCACCAGCGCGGTGGTGGTGGACTTGCCGTTGGTCCCCGTCACGCCGAGGAAGCACGCCGCGCTGCCCGCCGCGCGGACGGCGCGGAACAGGTACTCGACCTCCGACAGGATCGGCGCGCCCGCGGCCCGGGCTGCCGCGGCGGCGGGATGCACCCGCGGCAGGCGATGCGGGATGCCGGGGGAGAGCAGCAGCGCGTCCCAGCGCCAGGGGCCGCTGGCGGGATCCGCGACGCGGAGCCCCGCGGCCTCCGCCGCCGCACGCCCTGCCGGCGCGTCGTCCCAGGCGGAAACCTCCGCCCCCCAGTCGGCAAGGCGCTTCGCCGCCGGCAGCCCGGCCTTGCCGAGCCCGACGACGGCGACGCGCTCGCCAGAGAAGGGGGTGAATGCGCTCATCGGATCTTCAATGTCGACAGGCCGACGAGAGCCAGCACCATGGCGATGATCCAGAAGCGGATCACGTTCGTCGGCTCGGCCCAGCCCTTCTTCTCGAAATTGTGGTGCAGCGGCGCCATCAGGAAGACACGCCGGCCGGTGCGCTTGTACCAGAAGACCTGGATGATGACGCTGACTGTCTCGACGACGAACAATCCACCGACGATCGCGAGCACCACCTCGTGCTTCGTGGCGACCGCGACAGCGCCGAGCGCGCCGCCGAGCGCAAGCGATCCCGTGTCGCCCATGAACACCGCCGCCGGCGGCGCGTTGTACCAGAGGAAGCCAAGCCCCGCGCCGATCAGCGCGGAGAGGAATACGGCAAGCTCGTTCGCGCCCGGCACGGCATGCAACTGCAGGTAGTCCGCCATCACGCGGTTGCCGACGAGATAGGCGATCAGCGCGAAGACGCCGGCGGCGATCATCGTCGGTACGATGGCCAGGCCATCGAGGCCGTCGGTCAGGTTCACCGCGTTCGACGCGCCCATCATCACCAGCATGCCGAAGATCGGGAACAGGATGCCGAGGGGGATCAGCACCTCCTTGAAGACCGGAAGCGCCACGCCGGTCGCCACCGCCGGCGGCAGGGTCAGCATGATCCAGATCGCGGCGACGAGGCCGATGCCGGCCTGCGCCACCAGCTTCATCCGACCCGAGACGCCCTTGGTGTTGCGCTTGGTCACCTTCAGCCAGTCGTCGGCGAAGCCGAGCAGACCGTAGCCGAGCGTCACCAGCAGCACGGCCCAGACCAGGTTGTTGCGGAGATCGACCCAGAGCAGCGTCGCCAGCACCGTGGCCAGCAGGATCAGCACGCCGCCCATGGTGGGCGTGCCCTTCTTCTCGATCAGGTGGCGCTCCGGCCCCTCGGCGCGGATCGGCTGGCCGCCGCGCTGGAAGCCGCGCAGCCAGGCGATGACGGTGGGACCGAGGACAAGGCTGATCACCAGCGCCGTCATGCAGGCCGCGCCGGAGCGGAAGGTGGTGTAGCGCACCAGGTTGAAGAGGGAGAATTCCTCGGCCAGCGGCGCCAGCAGGTTGAAGATCACGGCGCTTCTCCCGACGCTGCGGTGAGCGCCTCGACGATCAGTTTCATGCGCGACCCGAGGGCACCCTTCACCAGCACGACGTCGCCGTCCTGCAGCGCTTCGCGCACCACCGGCGCCAGCGACGCGGAATCGGGCGCATGCGCGCCGCGTTTGCCCGCGGGCAGCAGCGCGTAGAGCCGCGCCATCTCCGGCCCGCAGCAGAAGACCAGGTCCGCCGCGGCGGCATCGGGGGCCAGGCTTGCGTGCAGCTGCGCGGAGAATTCCCCGAGCTCTCGCATGTCGCCCAGCACCGCGACGCGGCGCCCCTTAGCCGGCCGCAGCGCCAGCGTGGCGAGCGCAGCACGCATGGCAGGCACCGCGGCGTTGTAGCTCTCGTCGACGAGAAGGGCCTTGCCACCGCCGGGCAGGGCGATCTCCCGCGCCTCGCCGCGCCCGGCGCCGGGCGCATAGCCGGCCAGCGCCGCCGCGGCGATCGCGACATCCACCCCCAGCGCCGCCACCATGCCGAGCGCCGCGCAGGCATTCATCGCGTGATGCGTGCCGATCGCGCCGGGCAGGACGACATCGACCACCCGTCCTGCCAGGTCGATCCGCGCTCGCGTCCCCTCCGGCCCCGTCGTCGCGTCCAGCAGCCGCACATCCGCCGCCGCGTCGCGTCCGAAGCCGAGGATATGCGCCGCGCCATGGATGCGCGCGATCTCCGCCAGGCGCGGGAAGAACGGCGTGTCGCGGTTCAGCACCGCGGTGCCGCCGGGCTCCAGGCCCGCCGCGATCGCGCCCTTCTCCTCCGCGATGGCGTCGAGGCTGCCCATGTGGCCGATATGCGCCTCGCCGATCTGCGTCACGCAGATCGCGTGCGGTCGGGCCATGCGGGCGAGGGGGGCGATCTCGCCCGGGTTGTTCATGCCGATCTCGATCACCGCGAAGGCCGTTTCGCGCGGCATCCGGGCGAGGGTGATCGGCACGCCCCAGTGGTTGTTGTAGGACGCCACAGCAGCATGGGTCGGCCCCAGCGCACCCAGCGCCAGGCGTAGCATGTCCTTCGTGCCGGTCTTGCCGACGCTGCCCGTCACCGCGGCGACCCGGCCCGGCATGCGCGCGCGCCCCGCCATGCCGAGCACGGCGAGACCCTGCAGCGTCTCGGCCACTCGCAGCAGCGGCGCATCCGCGGCGATGCCGGGCGGATCGCGATCCACCAGCGCCGCCGCGGCGCCGCGTGCCAGTGCATCGGCGACGAAATCGTGCCCGTCCCGCGCGTCGCGCAGCGCCACGAACAGGTCCCCCGGCGCGATGGAGCGGCTGTCGATCGAGACGCCCCGCACGGCGATACCACCGGGGCCATGCCCGCCTGTCGCCGCCGCGATCTCCTCCGTCGTCCAGAGAGGTGCGGTCATGCGAGCAACTCCCGCACCACCGCCGCGTCCTGGAAGGGCGTCGTCACCCCAGCGATGGTCTGCCCGCTCTCATGCCCCTTGCCGGCCACGGCCAGCACGTCGCCGGGGCGCAGGTCCGAAAGTGCCGCCGCGATCGCGCCGCGCCGTTCCCCCGCATCGATGCCGCCGGGGCAGCCGGCCAGCACCGCGGCGCGGATCGCGGCCGGGTCCTCGCTGCGCGGATTGTCGTCGGTCACCCAGCAGCGGTCGGCATGCGCCGCACAGGCCGCGCCCATCAGTGGCCGCTTGCCGGGGTCGCGGTCGCCGCCGGCGCCGAACACCACGTGCAGGCGCGCGCCGGGCACGACGTGGGGTCGCAGCGCCGCCAGCAAGCGTTCCAGCGCATCCGGCGTATGCGCATAGTCCACGTACACCGCCGCGCCGTTCGGCAGGCGCGCCGCCAATTCCATCCGTCCGCGTACGCCGGCGAGACGCGACAGCAGTGCCACCGCCCGCGCCGCATCCATGCCCGTTGCCACGGCCAGCGCCAACGCCATCATCGCGTTGTCGGCCTGGAAGCGCCCGGGCAGCGCGAGGTGCACCTCGTGCCGCGCCCCGAAGGCATGCAGCGCGAGGTCCTGCCCTTCCGGCCGCGGCACCTGCGACAGAAGGCGCACATCCTGCCCCGCCTCGCCCACCGTCAGCCAGCGCAGGCCGCGCCGCGTCGCGGCTGCGCGCAGCGCCGCGAAGGTCTCGGCCTCCATGTCGGCATGCGCCACCGCCGCCGCGCCGGCGGGCAGCAGCGTGTCGAACAGCCGAAGCTTCGCCGCGCGATAGGCCGCAATCGTGCCGTGGTAGTCGAGATGGTCGCGCGTCAGGTTGGTGAAGCCCGCCGCCGCCAGTGCGGCGCCGTCCAGGCGCCGCTGCTCGATGCCGTGCGAGGACGCCTCCATCGCCGCGCGGTCGATGCCCGCACGCGCCAGCGCCGCCAGCATGCCGTGCAGCGCCACCGGATCCGGCGTGGTCAGGGAAGGCCCCTGCGGGAAGCCGGGTGCGACGAGCCCCAACGTCCCGAGCGACGCTGCCTTCGCCCCATCCAGCGTCCAGAGCTGGCGCAGGAAATCGACCGTGCTCGTCTTGCCGTTGGTGCCGGTCACCGCGACCAGCGTCGCCGGCTGCGCGCCGTGGAAGGCCGCAGCCAGAAGCGCCAGGGCGCGCCGCGGATCGGCTTCCGCCAGCAGCGGCCGTGCCGCGACGCCATCGGGCCAGGTGGTGCCCGCCGGCGCCAGCACCGCCGCCGCGCCCTTCGCCACCGCCTCGGCGATGAAGGCGCGGCCATCCGCACGGGCGCCCGGCAGCGCCGCGAACAGCAGCCCCGGCGCCGCCGCGCGGCTATCCGCGGTGAGCCCGGTGATCTCGGGCCAGGCCTCGGTGCGGGGGCCGGTCAGCCCGCTGCGGCGGAGCAGGTCATCGAGGCGCACGGACTCCCCCTGCCTCGGGAGGGGCGGGGAGCCAGCCGGCCTCGGCGAAGCGCGCCTGGGCGGGCGGCACGGGTGCCGGGGTGCGGCGCTGCAGGTCGGGATGCGGCGGCACGGGCAGTTCGCGGCGCAGCAGGTCGGGCTGCTGCGTGCCGTCGATGCGGCGCAGAAGCTCAGGCGCCGCGGCGGGGCCATCGGTGCGGCGAAGTTGCAGTGTGCCGTCCTGCGGCCGCGCCGGCAACGGCATGGTCGGCGGCACGGCCGGGGTGACGCGCGCCGGCGTCGCCGCCGGTGTCGTCGTGGGCGGCGTCGTGCCTGCGACGGGCTGGCTCGGTCGCGGCGCCGGCGCCGCATTGCCGCGCGGCGCACCGGCGGGACGGCCAGGCTGCAGCGGGATGTTGATCGAGGCCTGAACCTGCGGCTGCCGCTCCGGCGCCTCCGGCACCATGCCGAGGATGGGCGCGACGCGACGGATCACCGCGCCGGCCGCGGGTGCCGCCACCCAGCCCGCCGTCGCATAGCCATGGCTGCGCGCATTCGGCTTCGGCTCGTCCACCATCACGTAGACCGCGAAGCGCGGCTGGTTCATCGGGAAGGCGCCGACGAAGGCGGCGATGCGCTTGTTCTCGAGGTAGCCGCCGCGCGGCCCGACCTTCTGCGCCGTGCCGGTCTTGCCGCCGATGAAGTAGCCCGCGACCTCCGCACCCTTGCCCGAGCCCTCCGTCACGACGAGGCGCATCAGCTTGCGCATGGTCTCCGAGGTGCGTTCGGAGATCACGCGCGCGCCCTCGCGCGGCGGCATGTTCGGCATCTGCGCCATCAGCGTGGGGTGGCGGTAAATACCGCCGTTCACCAGGGCGGAGACGCCGGTCACCACATGCAGCGGCGTGACCGAGATGCCGTGGCCGGAGGCGATGGTCATGGCGTTGATGTCGCGCCAGCCCGACTGCGGCGGGTAGAGCGGGCGCGCCGTCTCCGGCAGTTCGATCTGCAGCCGCCCCAGCATGCCGAAGCGCTGCATGTATTCGCGCTGCCGCGCCGGGCCGATGGCGCTGCCGAGATGCGCGGAGGCGATGTTGGAGGAGTAGGCGACGATCTCCGGCACCGCGAGCCAGCGGTGCTTGCCCTTGAAGTCGTCGATCTGGAAGCGACCAACGCGGATCGGCCGCGCCGCGTCGTAGCCGCCCCAGATGTTCACGACCCCCGCATCGAGCCCGATCGCGGTGTTGAACAGCTTGAAGGTGGAGCCCGGCTCGTAGACGCCGACGGTCGCGCGGTTGAAGGTCGGGTCGGTGTCCTGGCTGACGGAGCGGCGGTCGACGCGGCCGGTCGGCGTGCCCGGGCGACGCACCAGGCTCTGCGGGTCGGAGGCGTCGAAATCGGGCAGGCTGACCATGGCGATCACCTCGCCGGTCTGCACGTCCATGATCACGCCGGCGCCGCCGATGCCGTTGAAGTCCGCGATCGCCGCCTGCACCGCATCGCGTAGTGCGACCTGCACGCGGATGTCGAGCGAGAGGCGGAGCGCGCCGCGGTCGCTGCGCAGCCGCTCGTCGAAGCCGCGCTCCACGCCGGCGATGCCGCGGCCGTCGACATCGACATGGCCGACGATATGCGCGGCGGAGGAGCCCTGCGGGAAGAAGCGGCGCTCCGCGGGGCGGAAGTGGAATCCGGGAACGCCGAGGTTGTTCACCGCCTGGGTCTGGCGCGGCGTCAGGTTGCGCTGGATGTAGGCGAACTGCACGGGCCGCTCGGTCTCGCCCACCGAAACTGTACGCTGGCTGATGCGCTCGATCAGCCGCTCGCGGTCGAGGTTGGGCAGCACGGTCAGCAGCCGGTCCGCCGCCGCGGCGGGATCGTTGATTTCCTGCGGGTTGGCGTAGAGCTCGGTGACGCGCAGCGAGACGGCCAGCACCTCGCCGTTGCGGTCGGTGATGGCGGCGCGGGCGACCTGCGGCTCGGCGCTCGGCACGGTGGGGGCGGCGCGCAGGCGCGGCTGCACGGGATCGAGCACGGTGGCCAACGTCAGCTTCACGCCGACGGCGCCGAACAGCACGCTGAAGCCGGCGGCCGCGATCAGCAGGCGGTTGCGCGTGCGCTCAAGCTGCGCCCGGCGCGCGAGGTCGGGCGCAGCGACGCGCACGATGGGACGGTCCCGCGCGCTGCGGGGGGGTGGAACGCCGGCGGCCGCCGCCTCGGGGGCAGGCGGCCGCGGCGCCTCCAGGCCGGGACCCTCGCCGTTCATCGCGCGACGCTGGCGGAGGCGAAGGGTACGGGCGGCGGCAGCGACCCGTAGGGCACCGGCGGGGCGAGGGCTGTGCGCGTGCCGCCGCCGCCGAGCATGGAGCCGGCGGGCTGCACCGGCGGCGCGGCCGTGGCGAAAGTCGGGGCCGGCGCCGGGCTGCGCACCACGGCCGGGACACGGGGGATCTCCGCGACCCGGGCGGGGGACTGGACGACGGGCTCGGTCACGCGCGCGGGGCCCGCGATCGGCGGCAGGCTGGCGATGTCGGTCGTCGGGCGCGGCGGCGCCGGGCGGGGGCGCGCCACCGGCGCGGGGCGCGGAGCGGGCGGCTCCACCCGGACGGGCGCGGGCGCGGGG
>JAIYAI010000629.1 GCA_027489135.1 Acetobacteraceae bacterium | reverse complement strand
GGCGCCGCCCTCGGCATGATGGCGGGCTGGGACCTGCACGCGCTGGCACGCACCCTGCCGCGGCTTGCCGCGCCGCTGCTGCTGGTCGCCGGCGCCGGGGACCGCACCATCCCACCGGAGCAGTCGAAGCGGGTGCAGGGCATGGTCCCCGGCGCGCAACGCGCGTTGCTGCCGGGCCTCGGCCATCTCGCCCATGAGGAGAAGCCGGAGGTGGTGGCGCCGCTGCTGCTGCGCGGGCTCGCCGGCAACGACGTCTCCGACGCGCAGGGCTGCGCCGCATGAGGCTGCCCGCGGACCATCCGCTGCGCCAGGACCTCAACGACGAGGTCCATGCCCGCCCGGCCGAGGCGCTGCGCGGGCCTGCGCGCATCTCCTACCTCGCACTGATGACGGATCTCGAGGAGCGCGCGCGCTTCCGCGACGCCGTCGCCGATCTCGCGCGCCGCCGCCAGGTCGCACCGCCACCCGCGGGGGCGACGCATTTCAGCGCCGATCTCGGCCCCTACCGGCTGATCTGGGAGCAGCACACGGAATTCTCCCGCGTCACATTCATCGCCCCCGGCGCCGGCGAGGATCCCTTCGCCGAGCCCGCGTTGCGCCTGGTGCCGGCGGAATGGGTGGCCGCCCTGCCGGGGCAGATCGTGGTCGCGGCGCATGGCGCGCTGATCCCGGACGCCCAGGGCCCGGCACCCGATCCGGACCGGCTGTCGGCGCGCTTCTTCGGCGGCAATGTCCTGACCGGCGCGTCCATCGTCGGCGGCGCGGCGGTGGCGCTGACGGATTTCCGCGTCGGCGCCGACGGCTTCTCCCGCTTCTTCATCCTCGACCACGGCATGACGCCCTGGCAGGCCGGCCGCGCCGTGCAACGCCTGCTGGAGATGGACACCTACCGCATGCTGGCGCTGATGGCGCTGCCGGCGGCGAGGCGGCTGGCCGGGCAGCTTGTCGGCATGGAGCAGAAGCTGACGGAGGTCACCACCGCGCTGGTCAGCGCGGGGGAGGCGGACGAGCCCGTGCTGCTGGACCGTCTGACCGACCTCGCCGCCGAGGTGGAGGGACGCGACGCCGAGACGCGCTACCGGTTCAGCGCCTCCAACGCCTATTGGGGCCTGGTGCAGCGCCGCATCGTCGAACTGCGCGAGGTGCGCATCGAGGGGCTGCAGACCCTGTCGGAGTTCATCGAGCGCCGCGTCGCGCCCGGCATGGAGACCGTGCGCGCCATCGCCGCGCGGCAGGCCGCGCTTGCCCAGCGTGTCGCCCGCGCGACGCAGTTGCTGTCCACCCGCGTCGACGTGACGCGGGAGCAGCAGAACCAGTCCGTGCTGAACGCCATGAACCGCCGCGCGGAGCTGCAATTGCGGCTGCAGCAGACGGTGGAGGGGCTCTCGCTCGCGGCGATCACCTACTACGTGGTCGGGTTGATCGGCTCCGCGGCCAACGGCATCTACACGGCGGGCGGCGGCTTCGACCCGGACCTCGTCACGGGCATCGCCATCCCGATCGTGGCGGGGCTCGGCTGGGTGGTGCTGCAGCGGGCGCGCCGCAAGCTGCGCCGGCGCGAGGCCTGATCCCATGGCGTCCCCCGTCATCGTGATCGGCGCCGGCGTCGGCGGGCTGGCGGCCGCCGCCACCCTGGCCGCGCGCGGCGTGCCGGTGCTGGTGCTGGAACGCGCCGCCGCGCCCGGCGGGAAGATGCGCGAGATCACGGTGGATGGGGCGCGGATCGATGGCGGCCCCACGGTCTTCACCATGCGCTGGGTCTTCGACGAACTCTTCGCGGAGGCCGGCACGACGCTCGAGGACCACCTGGCGCTGCAGCCGATCTCGGTGCTGGCGCGGCATGGCTGGGTGACGGGCGGCCAGCGGCTCGACCTCTTCGCCGACATCGACCGCGCGGCGGAGGCGATCGGCGATTTCGCCGGCCCTGCCAATGCCCGCGGCTACCGCGACTTCGTGGCGCGGGCGCGGCGCACCTACCAAGCGCTGGAGGCGCCCTTCATCAAGGCCTCCCGCCCGACGCCGATCTCCCTGGTGGGGCGCGCGGGAATCGGCGGGGCGGCGAAGCTGCTGGCGACCGCGCCCTTCAGCACGCTGTGGAACGCGCTGGGCGAGCATTTCCCGGACCCGCGGCTGCGCCAGTTGTTCGGGCGCTATTCCACCTATGTCGGCTCCTCGCCCTTCCTGGCGCCGGCGACCCTGATGCTGATCGCGCATGTCGAACAGGACGGGGTCTGGCTGGTCGAGGGGGGCATGCACCGCATCGCCCGCGCCCTGGAAGCCGTGGCGACGGGGCAGGGGGCGACGTTCCGTTACGGCGCGCATGTCGAGGAGATTCTGGTCGAGCGCGGCCGCGCAGTGGGCGTGCGGCTGGCGGACGGGGAGCGGATCGCGGCGCAGGCGCTGGTGCTGAACGGCGATTCGGCGGCGCTGGGGCATGGGCGCTTCGGCACGTCGGCGGCGGGGGCGGTGGCGGCGCTGCCGCGGGCCAAGCGCAGCCTCTCGGCCGTCACCTGGGCGGCGCATGTGCCGACGCGGGGCTTCCCGCTGGTGCGGCACAACGTCTTCTTCTCCTCGGACTATTCGCGCGAGTTCACCGAGATCTTCGAGCGCGCGAGCCTGCCGACGGAGCCCACCGTCTATGTCTGCGCCCAGGATCGCGGCGACGACGACAGCGCCATCGACGGGCCCGAGCGGCTTCTCATCCTCTCCAACGCACCCGCGCGCGGCGACTACCGACCCTTCGCCGAGGATCAGGTGACGGCGCTGGAGGATGCGACCTTCGCCGTCATGCGCCGCTGTGGCCTGGAGGTGGAGCGCGACCCGGCGCGCACGGTGCGCACCACGCCGATGGGTTTCGACGCGCTGTTCCCGGCGACGGGCGGCGCGCTCTATGGCCAGGCCGTGCATGGCTGGCAGGCGACCTTCAACCGGCCCGGATCGGCGACGAAGCTGCCGGGTCTCTTCCTCGCGGGAGGCAGCGCGCATCCGGGGGCGGGGGTGCCGATGGCGACCCTTTCCGGGCGGCTGGCCGGCGCCGCGGTGCTGCAGGGATTGAAACGATGAACCAGATCAGCCGGATCGAGACGCGCCCCTGGTCCTTCGACGTGGCGGTGCCGAACCAGGGCTATCGCTGGTGGTACATCGACGCGCTGTCCGATGACGGCCAGCATGGGCTGACGGTGATCGCCTTCATCGGCACGGTCTTCTCGCCCTGGTACGCCTGGTCGCGGCGCTGGGGGCAGGGCGATCCGCACAACCATGTCTGCATGAACGTGGCGCTCTATGGCTCGCCGTCGCGCTGGGCGATGACGGACCGGCGGCGCGGCGCGCTGGAACGCTCGCGCGATCACCTGCGCATCGGCCCGTCCAGCGCGACCTGGGACGGCACGGCGCTGACGATCGAGATCGAGGAGGTGACGGCACCGATCCCCTCCCGCCTCAAGGGGCGCGTGCGGGTGCTGCCGGATGCGGTCTCGACCCGCGCCTTCGTGCTCGACTCGGCGGGGCGGCACCACTGGCAGCCCATCGCGGCGCGGTCGCGGGTGGAGGTGGCCTTCGAGAGCCCGAACCTGCGCTGGTCCGGCCCCGCCTATTTCGACACCAATGGCGGATCGGCGCCGCTGGAGGCCGATTTCCTGCGCTGGGACTGGTGCCGCGCGCCGATGCCCGATGCGACCGCCGTGCTCTACAACGCGGAACGGCGCGACGGGACGCAGCAGTCGCTGGCGTTGCGCGTCACCGCCGATGGCGTGGTGGAGGACATGGAGGTGCCGCCGCCTGCCTCCCTGCCGCGCGGGTTGTGGGGTGTCCCGCGGCCGGCGCGGTCCGAGGATGGGCGGGCGACGCTGGTGCGCGCGCTGACCGACGCGCCCTTCTACACGCGCTCCGAGATCCGCACCCGCCTGCTGGGGCGCGAGGCGACGGCGGTGCATGAGAGCCTGGAACTCGACCGCTTCGCCGCGCTGCCGGTGCAGGTCATGCTGCCGCTGAAGGTGCCGCGTCCTCTTCGGTAGGCGCCCAGCCCACATCGATCGTCGCCACTTCCCCGAAGGGCACGCCGGCCTTCTTCGCCGCCGCGATGATCGGCCAGGCCGTCCAGGGCATCGTCACCAATGGCAGCGGATCCCGCGCAGCCCAAGTGACGTCGCGGGTGCCGAAGAGATGCCGCAGGTTGGCGCGGAAGCGGGGCCAGTCGCCGAAGCTGTGCTGTGTCTCGGTCAGGCAGGACCAGAATTGCTGCAGATGGGTCTCCGACCGCAGGCGCGGCGTCACGCCGGGGTCGAGGATGGCAGGCGCGATGTCCGCGGTCTCGAAGAAGTGGAGCCCGCTGGTGGTGCGCGGGTTGCACTCGATGCCATGCGGCACGCCCGCGGCGTCCACGATCAGGTCGAAGGCGATGAAGCCGGTCCAGCGGCAGGAGGCGACGAAGCGTGCGATCCAGTCCTCGATCGCGGGATGGTCGACGCGTTCGAAGCCGACCGAGACCGTGCCGCTCATCAGGCTGCCGCGGTAGATCGCGGTACGCTGCACCCTTCCCTCATGCGCCAGGGTGCAACTGCTGAATTCCTGACCCGCGACGAAGGCCTGGACCAGCGGTGGCAGGCCGGGGCCGGTGAGGGGCAGGGCGCTGCCGGCGGCCAGCTTCGTCACGCCGCGACCGGAACATGCCCGGCGCGGCTTCACCACACAGGGGCCGCGGGCAACGATGGCGGCGGCCTCGGTCGTGCCGAGCAGCGCGCTCTCCGGCACCGGCAGACCATGGGCGCGGGCATGGTCGATGAAGCCGGCCTTGTCGTGCAGCGGCAGCAGGACGTCTGGCGGCATGGCGAGCAGCCGCGTCTCCGCGGGCAGGAAGGGCCGCAGCGCCGCTGCATGCACCACTTCCTCCGAGACCGGCACGACCAGCGCCGCCCGCTCCTCGGCGGCGACGGCGGCGACCGCGCGCAGCCAGGCGGTCTGGTCCTGCGCGGGCGCCGGCACCTGTACGCTGCGGGCGACGGCGCGAGAGGCGCCGGTGAGGTGGCGCGGAAAGGGCTCCGCCACCACCACGCGCCAGCCGAGCCACGCGAAGCTGCGGGCGATGTCGAGCGCCTTGGGCAGGCGGCCGAGGGTGAGAAGGACCGTCTCAGGCATCGCGGTCCACCACGCGGCACATGATCTGCTCGATCGGGCGGGTGGTGAGCCGCGCGGCGGGCTGCACGCTCTCCGGCGACTCGACCTGGAAGTCGAAGCGGCGGAACAGCCGCGCGATCAGCAGCACCGCCTCCACGGTCGCGAAGGCCGCACCGGCGCAGATGCGCGGGCCGATGCCGAAGGGGATATAGGCGCCTTGGGTCATCTCGGCCTCGCGGTGCGCCAGGAAGCGGTCGGGGTCGAAGACCTCCGGGTCGCGCCAGTACTTGCGGTGCCGGTGCAGCACCCAGGGCGCGATCATGATCAGCGCGCCGCGGCGGATGGCTGTGTCGCCGAGTCGGGTGGCCTGCTCCGCGATGCGCGGCAGGAAGGTGATGGGGGGGTAGAGCCGCAGGGTCTCGCGGAAGATGTTGCGTACGAAGACGAGGCGCTTCGTCGCCTCGAAGCTGACCTCCTCGCCCGCGACCTCCCCCACCTCGGCGCGCAGCCGCGCCACCATCTCGGGCTGCGTCGCCAGCAGGAAGAAGACCCAGGTCAGCGCGCTGGCGCTGGTCTCGTGCCCGGCCAGGAACAGCACGCCGAGCTGGTCGATCAGCTCCTCCCGCGTGAAGGCCTTTCCCTCCACGTCATGCGCGGCGACCACGTTGCTGGCGATGTCGTCGAAGCTGGCCCCGGCGGCGAGGTGGCTGTCGAGCAGCTCGCCCAGGTGGCCGCGGATCAGCCGGCAACCCTCCAGCACGGCCTGCTGCTGCGGCACCTTGGTCCAGGCCTTGTCGAAGATCAGCCGGCGGATCTCCACCTGCGCCACGCTGCGCTCGAACACCGTGAAGGCGTCGAAGACGTCGTGCGCGGCGCGGGTTTCCAGGGACGTGCTGAAGACGGTGCGGCAGATGATGTCGGCCGTCAGGTGCGACATCATCAGGTCCAGCGAGAAGCGCGTGCCGTCCCGGGCGTGCCGCGCCAGCGTCTCCTCCGCCGCCTCGCAGCCGGCCTCCATGGCCGGGAAGGCGCGGTTCACCCGCATCATGGTCAGCGCGGGGTCGATCATGCTGCGCTGGCGCCGCCAGGTGGCGCCCGAGGAGACGAAGATCGAATCGCCGATCAGCGGCTCCAGCGCCATCACCATCAGGTCGCTCTTCGGGAAGATCTCCTCCGGGTCGAGCAGTACGTGCCGCACCAGGTCGGGGCGGTTCACCACCACCGTCTGCCGGCGGGACCAGCCGAGCGGGCCGATCTCCATCCGGTAGGCCGCCGCGGGCAGCAGGCCAAGCAGGTTGCCGTCGCCGCGCAGCCCCGCGCGCAGCAGGCCGAGAAGGGCGGGGAGGGGCTTTGGGCGCGGGGGAGCGTACACCGGGCCGGCGTTCTTTCTGTTGCCTCCTGATGGGATGCGCTTACAGTCCAAACTGTCAAGTTTAGTTGTCAGTCCGGTCCGGGGAAGACGCCATGGAACTCGACCTGTTCCACACGCTGGTGGCCATCCACATCGTCACCGGCGCGACCGCGGCGATCTGCTTCTGGGTGCCGGTGGCGGGGAAGAAGGGCGGGGCGCGCCACCGCGCCTTCGGCAAGGTCTTCAACGTCTGCATGTTGACCACCGGATCGCTGGCGATCTGCATGAGCATCCTGACCCTGCTCGATCCCTTCGGGACGCATCCGCACCTGGAGGGGCGGTTCGACGCGGTCTTCATCCGCGCGATCTTCGGCTGGCTGATGCTGCACATGGGCATCCTGACGGTGAACCTCGCCTGGTATGGCTGGTCCTGCGTCCGGCACGGGCGGCGGCGGGAGCGCGGGCGGGAATGGCGGAATCTCGCCTTGCAGCCGCTGGTGATCCTGGCGGCGGTGAACTGCGCGGTGCAGGGCTGGCTGGCGGGGCTGCCGCTGATGATGGGGCTGGCGATCGTCGGCGTGGCGACGGGCCTGACCAATCTCTGGTTCCTCTACAAGCCCGTGGCCGGCCCGCAGGACTGGCTGAAGGAGCATGTGAAGGGCCTCGTGGGCTGCGGCATCAGCGTCTACACGGCCTTCATGGCCTTCGGCTCCGTGCGCATCCTGCCGGAACTCGCGCTGAACCCGATGATGTGGGCGGTGCCGCTGTTCACCGGGATCGGGCTGATCCTCTACCACTGGCGGAAGATCAACCTGCAGGTCAGCGCGCGGGCCGCGGCCGTGCCGCGCGCGAAGGCGGCCGCGGCGGGCGGTTAGGCGCGGACGAAGTCGGCCGCCGCGGGCACCACCTGGTCGAGGATCCGCGCGGAGGAGATCACCCCTGGAATCCCCGCCCCCGGATGCGTCCCCGCGCCGACGAGGAAGAGGCCCCGCACCTCCTCGCTGACATTGTGCGGTCGGAACCAGGCGGACTGGAACAGCTGCGGCTCCAGCGCGAAGGCGGCACCCTGCGTCGACAGCAGCCGGTCCTGGAAATCCTGCGGCGTCAGCATCCGCGACGTCACCACATGCTGACCCAGGTCCGGCAGCACCGTGCTCTCCAGCCGCCGCTGGATCGCCGCGCGATAGGGCTCCGCCCGCTCCCGCCAGTCCGTGCCGCTGCCGAGATGCGGCACGGGCGCCAGGACGTAGAAGGAATCGCAGCCCGGCGGCGCCAGCGAGGGGTCGGTGTAGGTCGGTCGGTGCAGGTAGAGGCTGAAGTCCTCGGCCAGCGTCTTCCGCCCGAAGATGTCCTTCAGCAGCGGCTCGTAGCGCGGGCCCAGCACCATCATGTGGTGGTAGACATCCTCGTAGCGCCGGTCCGTGCCGAAATACCAGACGAAGAGGCTCATCGAGAAGCGCGCGCGCTTCAGCTTCGCATCGGTCCAGCGCTTCCGCGGATGATCCGCCAGCAGCTTGGAATAGGTATGCCCGACCTCGGCGTTGGAGACGACGATGTCGGCCGCGATCCGCTCGCCCGACGCGAGTTGCACGCCGCTCGCGTGGCCTTCGGGCGAGACCAGGATCCGCGCCACCTCCGCGTTGCAGCGCAGGGCATTGCCCTGGCCGCGGATCAGCCCCGCCAGCCCCGTCACCAGCGCGCCGGTGCCGCCCATGGCGAAATGCACGCCATGCGTCCGCTCCAGATGCGCGATCAGGCAGTAGTAGGCCGTCGTCGTCAGCGGGTTCCCGCCGATCAGCAGCGGATGGAAGCTGAAGGCGATGCGCAGCTTCGGGTGGCGGAAATAGCGGCTGACCTTGCGGAAGACGGACCAGTGCCCGCCGAGCCGCACCAGGTCCGGCGCCGCGCGCAGCATGGTGCCGAATTCGTGGAAGGGCTGCTCCGCCAGTTCGCGGAAGGCGACCTCGTAGATCTTCTCGCTGTCACGGATGAAGCGGTCGAAGCCGGGCACGTCGCCGGGCGAGATCCGCGCCACCTCCGCCCGCATCCGGTCGAGATCGGCGCAGGCTTCCATCTCCTCGCCGTCGTCGAAGCGGATCTTGTAGAAGGGATCCATCGGCCGCAGCGCGACATCCTGCGCCAGCGTCCGGCCGCAGAGTGACCAGAGCTCCTCCAACAGATACGGGGCGGTGATGATGGTGGGACCGGCGTCGAAGACGAAGCCCTGGTCGCGGTAGACATAGGCGCGGCCGCCGGGAGCATCGAGCTTCTCCAGCACCGTCACCCGCCAGCCCCGGGCGCCGAGCCGCACCGCAGCCGCCAGCCCGCCGAAGCCGGACCCGATCACCACCGCATGCGGCCGGGGGTCGCTGGCCACCGAGAGGTATGACGCGTCGTCCATCGTTTTTGCCCTGGCCCCGACTGTCAGGACATGTTTACACTCCTTCACGGCGGGGCGAAACCGCCATCTGGTCCTGGAGGGGAGTTCTCGCCCGGTGCTGAGCCAAGCCGACCTGGCCGCATGCCAGGCCCTGCTCGCCGGGGGCTCGAAGAGCTTCCATGCCGCCTCGCGCGTGCTGCCGAAGCGCGTCGCGCTGCCCGCGACGGCGCTCTACGCCTGGTGCCGCGTCGCCGACGACGTCATCGACGAGAATCCCGGCCCGGACGCGCTGCGCGGCCTCGAGCGCCGCCTCGACGCCATCTATGCCGGCAGCCCCCAGGCCTATGTGGAGGACCGTGCGCTCGCCGCCGTGGTGGCCGGCTACCGCATTCCCCGCGCCCTGCCGGACGCGCTGCTCGAAGGCTTCGCCTGGGACCGGGCGGGGCGGCAATACGATGATCTTTCGGGCGTCACCGCCTATGCCGCGCGCGTCGCCGGCACGGTGGGTGCGATGATGGCGCTGCTGATGGGCGAGCGCCGGCCCGACGTGCTGGCGCGCGCCTGCGACCTCGGCGTGGCCATGCAGTTCTCCAACATCGC